>CAJGDW010000025.1 GCA_904502115.1 Paludibacteraceae bacterium
TGCCTTCAACTGGATTAAAAATAATAAATAGTCGCTTCGCGACGACTAATCGACTAATCGACTAATCGGTTAATCGAATATGTTACTAGACTTATTCATAGCATTTTTTAAAATAGGAGCCTTCACCTTTGGTGGAGGCTACGCTATGATATCGGTCATAGAACAAGAAGTTGTTACCAAAAAGAAATGGTTATCGGAAACCGAATTTGTAGATATGTTGGGCACGGCACAAAGCTTGCCTGGACCTATTTCTATTAACTCGTCGGTTTACGTAGGATATAAATTAAGAGGGACGCTGGGTGCCATGGTTGCTGCCATAGGCACAGCGCTTCCCTCTTTTGTTATTATCTTGCTATTGGCCATTGTTTTTACCGATGTACAAGACCACCCCACCATCGAAAAAATATTCAAAGGCATACGTCCTGCCGTGGTAGCACTCATTGTGGCTCCTCTGGTACGTTTATCGCAAAAAACAGGCATCACCTACAAAACGGTAATTATACCCATTGCCGCCGCCCTATTGGTTTGGAAATTGGGTATATCGCCCATCTACATCATTATAGCAGCCGCTACAGGAGGCTTATTGTTTAACTGGATTAAAAACAGAAAAAAATGAGCCTTTACCTTGTACTTTTTTGGACTTTCTTTAAAATTGGATTGTTTGGCTTTGGCGGAGGATATGCCATTGCCTCGCTTATTCAAGACGAAGTGGTATTTAACCACCAATGGTTAACGGTAGCCGAATTTACCGATATCATGGCCATCTCGCAAGTAACTCCTGGCCCCATTGCCATCAACTGCGCCACCTACGTGGGCTACAGCGCTACTGGTAGCATCTTAGGTGCCTTTATTGCTACTCTAGCATCATGCTTGGGACCTTTCCTATTGGTTTGTTTGGTGGTAGTTGGATTGCAAAAGATTAAAAACAATCCGTATGTAGAATACGCGTTTCAGGGCATTCGTCCTGCCGTTATCGGTTTAATTGCATCGGCCGCCTTGCTACTGGCCAATACCGAAAACTTTATCGATATTTTTAGCTACATCATTTTTGGCGTTGTTGCCATCGCTTCGCTTTTTAAGGTCAACCCTATCTTTTTGCTGGTTTTGAGCGGTATTGCGGGTTACTTTTTGTACTAGTCTACTTTACCAAATAAGGTTCAAATAAGTTATTGTACACCGATTGAATGGTATCTTGTTCGGCATACAACAAGTAAACAGCCAACTGATTGGCCTTGGCTACAGCCTCAATACTATCCCTATCGCCCAATACCATAAATGCAGTTGCATACGCATCGGCCAACATAGTGGTAGGAGCCACCACAGTGGTACTCAATAAATTATGTTGACAGGGAGTTCCTGTACGAGGATCGATGGTATGACTTATCTTTTTGCCGTCTTGGTAATAGAATTGTCGATAGTTACCCGAGGTAGCCACCCCTACATCCGTTAAAGACAATATGGCCGCCACATCGTTCGATACCAACAAACTATCTTCGGCAGGTTGCTGAATACCAATGCGCCATTTTTCGCCCTTATCATTATTACCTTTCAGGCGCAATTCGCCACCTATATCTATCAAATAATGTTCTACGCCTTGACTTTCTAGGTATTGTGCCACCACATCGCAACCCAACCCCTTAGCAATAGCGCTAGCATCTAACTGCACACAAGGCTTTTGTTTGGTAACCTTACCATCGGTTAGGCTAATTTTTTGATACCCAACACAGGCTTTTAAACTATCCATTGTAGCTTGCGAGCGGGTACGAGTTGGATCAAAACCAAATCCCCAAGCATTTACCAATGGGGCCACCGTTATATCAAAAGCGCCGCTGGTTTGCTCCGAAACCTGTTGTGCCGTAGTAAATACTACCGTAAACAACGAATCGACCACCACATTTGTGTCGTTTTGGTTGATGCGCGATATAATGGAAGTACTATCAAAGGTAGATAGCGAGGCATTCACCGATTGTAACGATGCAACAATACCTTCGTGCAAATCTTCTGGCGAGGTGTAAATAATTTTATAATAAGTACCAAATACCCTTCCACTATCGTTGCGATAAACACTGGGACGGGTACATGCCACCAATAACAGGGCTGCGATGATGTATAGGATTCGTTGCATATTGTTGATGCGTTGATACGGTTAGGCGAATCAGCGACTTGTGACTTGTGACTAAAATTAGTATCTTTGCGCACAAAGATACTAATTTTATGACAAAACAAGAACAACTCGATAGACGCTATATGCGCATGGCATACGTATGGGCCGAAAATTCGTATTGTGAACGCCGCAAAGTAGGTGCTATTTTGGTAAAAAACCGCATGATTATATCAGACGGTTACAACGGAACACCTTGTGGTTTTGAAAACATCTGCGAAGACGATAACTTCAAAACCAAACCCTACGTACTGCATGCCGAAGCCAATGCCATTACCAAAATTGCCCGCTCGCACAACAGCAGCGAAGGCGCTACCATGTACGTAACTACTTCGCCCTGCATTGAATGCGCTAAATTGATTATCCAAGCAGGCATTGTACGTGTGGTTTACAGCGACGAATACCACGTTACCGACGGATTAGACCTACTTAGACGTGCCGGCATCGAAGTTTATAGAATTGATATAACTGACCATGAAAAATAACAACCTGACTCCCATTTGGCTGTCTATAGCAACATGCATAGGACTATTGGTAGGTTATTTTCTTTCTACCAACGCCATGATATACAACAATTCGATTGTTGTACCTGGCGACAAGGAAAACACCTATAGCAAACTAAACGACGTATTACACCTTATAGAGGAAACATACGTTGATACCATAAATCGTTCTAAATTAGTAGAAGATATCTTACCTGCTGTACTTACGCATCTAGACCCTCACTCGGTGTACATCCCCAAAGACGAGGTACAAAGCATGAACGAAGATTTAGAAGGCAGTTTTAGCGGTATTGGTGTACAATTTAACATCCAAAACGATACCGTGATGATTGTAGATGTAATTGCAGGTGGTCCTTCTGAAAAGTTGGGTATTCTGCCTGGCGACCGCATTGTAATGGTTAACGACACCAATTTTACCGGTAAAAGCATTACCAATACCCAGGTGGTAAAAAAACTACGTGGTGTAAAAGGAACCACCGTAAAAGTGGGCATTAAACGCAATGGAAGCAACCAAATTTGGGATTACAACATTACACGCGACGACATTCCTGTTAACAGTGTGGATATTGCCTACCCTATTGAACCAGGCATTGGTTACATCAAAGTGAGCCAATTTGGAGCCAATACCTACTCCGAATTCCTAACAAACCTGTTAATGTTACAAAAAAAACATGGTTGCCAGAAATTTATCATCGACCTACGTAACAACTCGGGAGGTTATTTACATGCTGCCATCAATATGGTAAATCAATTCTTATCGAGCGACCAACTTATTGTTTATACAGAGGGAAAAGCGTATGCACGCGAAAACATCCATGCAGATGGCAGAGGATACTTTAAAAACAACGATGTTTGTGTTTTGATTAACGAATGGTCTGCCTCTGCCAGTGAAATTTTTGCAGGGGCCATTCAAGATCACGACAGAGGATGGATTATTGGTCGCAGATCGTTTGGAAAAGGATTGGTACAACAACAAATCGATTTAAAAGATGGCTCACAAGTACGCCTTACCATTGCACGCTACTACATTCCTTCGGGTAGATGCATCCAAAAACCCTACAAACAAGGAGAAAATGACCAATACGAAAGCGATTTAACCCAACGTTACGAACATGGCGAGTTTTTTGACCAAGACAGCATTGTGCAAAACGACTCGTTATTGTATTACACACGTTTAGGACGCAAGGTTTACGGTGGAGGCGGCGTAATGCCCGATTATTTTGTAGGCCAAGATACCACCCAATACACCCCCTACTATCGCCAAGCATTTAACTCAATGGCTTTGTACAACTTCTGTTTTAACTATACAGACAAAAACAGAGAAACCCTAAAACAATACAAAACCTGGCAAGAATTAACTGCCTATTTGGAAACAACCTCTTATTTAGAGGAATTTATTCAATTCGCAGAGGAAAAAGGCATTAAACGCAATACCAACGAAATAAAACAATCGGAAGAACTCATTGTAAATCAATTACAAGCCTATATTTGTAGAAATATTTTAGGCGACAATGGATTCTATCCTGTACTCAACCTAAACGATAAAACGGTATTAAAAGCAATAGACGTCCTAGTAGAAGGGAAAAGACCACAATGATAGACGTAAAGACCATTTTACAACAACATTGCCAAAATAATCAACCCTTGTTTGATATTCTTTGGAGTCATGGCAACAGCGTGGCACAAAAGGCCTTGCAAATAGCACGCTTGCACCCCGAATGGGCTTTAAACGAGGATTTTATCTACGAGGCTGCACTTTTGCACGACATTGGTGTGACTCAATGCGATGCAGCTGGCATTCATTGTTATGGCACCCACCCTTACATTTGCCACGGCTATTTAGGAGCCGATATTTTGCGCAGTTTAGGCCTAGAAGAACATGCCCGCATTGCCGAACGCCACACAGGAACAGGGCTTACTGCCAATTACATTGCCGAGAAAGGTCTCCCCTTGCCTGCAGGACGCACGTATGCTCCCGAAACCCTCTACGAACAACTTATTTGCTACGCCGATAAATTCTTTTCTAAAACCAAACTGGGCCAAGAAAAGAGCCTAGAAAAAGTAGAGGCGTCGCTCGCCAAATGGGAGGACGCCTCGCTACAACGTTTCAAAGCGTGGACGCTTACATTTTATCCGGAACACCAATTCCCAACAAAGCCATCGCTTGTTTAATTACTTTTGCCACGTTACGCGAAAGCACAATACGCATAGCACGTACCGCTTCGTCTTCTTCTTTTAAGATAGAGTAATCGTGGTAGAATTGGTTGTACTCTTTTACCAAATCGTAGGTATAGTTGGCAATCAACGATGGGCTGTATTCTTTGCCCGCTTGTTTAACCACTTCGGGGAACGAAGCCAACGCACTAATCAAGGCAATTTCTTTCTCGTTCAACTGAACATCGCCCAAATTAGCCGACAAGTTTAGTTCGGCAGCTTTGCGCAATACCGATTGAATACGAGCGTGAGCATATTGAATGAACGAACCTGTGTTGCCGTTAAAGTCAATGGATTCTTTGGGGTTGAAAGTCATGTTTTTGCGAGGATCTACCTTCAAGATGAAGTACTTTAAGCTACCCAAACCAATGGTGGTACAAATAGCATCAATTTCTTCTTGCGACAGACCATCTAATTTACCCAACTCTTTCGATATTTCGGTAGCAGTTCCTACCATTTCGTCCATCAAATCGTCGGCATCTACTACAGTACCTTCGCGGCTCTTCATTTTACCTTCTGGCAATTCTACCATGCCGTACGAGAAGTGTACCAAGTCTTTACCCCACTCAAAGCCCAAACGGTCTAACAAAATAGACAACACTTGGAAGTGGTAATTTTGTTCGTTACCTACCACATAAATCATTTTGTTGATAGGATAATCGTTGAAACGAAGCGATGCAGTACCAATATCTTGGGTCATGTACACCGATGTACCATCGGCACGCAACAACAATTTTTGGTCCAAACCTTGGTCGGTCATATCAGCCCAAACAGAACCGTCTTCTTTGGTAAAGAACAAACCTTTGGCCAAGCCTTCGTTTACTTTTTCTTTACCTACCAAATAGGTGTCCGATTCGTAATAGATTTTATCAAAATCAACACCCATGCGTTTGTAGGTTTCGTCAAATCCGTCGTATACCCATTGGTTCATGGTTTGCCATAGGTTACGAACCTCAGCATCACCAGCCTCCCATTTGCGCAACATTTCTTGCGCTTCTAGCATCAATGGGGCATTTTTCTTGGCATCGTCTTCGCTCATGCCATCGGCCATCAAGGCTTTGATTTCTTCTTTATACGCTTTATCGAACGCTACGTAGTAATCGCCCACTAGGTGGTCGCCTTTTTTACCTACCGATGCAGGAGTGGCACCCGCACCAAATTTTTGCCAAGCCAACATCGACTTGCAAATATGAATACCACGGTCGTTCACAATGTTGGTTTTGATTACCTTGTAACCGTTGGCTTTCATAATTTCTGCCAAGCTATAACCCAACAAGTTGTTACGAATGTGACCCAAGTGCAAAGGTTTATTGGTATTGGGCGACGAGTATTCAATCATCACCAAAGGCGATTGGTCGGTTACAGGCACCAAACCATATTGCGCATCGGCATCTACCTTACGCAAGGTATCCAACCACGAACCTTGTTTCAATACAATGTTCAAAAAGCCGTTTATTACGTTAAAATCGGCTACAATCGATGCGTTTTCTTTTAAATACTCGCCTATTTCTTGAGCGGTTTGCGCAGGATTTTTGCGTGTTAGTTTTAGCAAGGGGAAAGTAACCAAAGTCCAATCGCCTGCAAATTCTTTTTTGGTTTTTTGCAAGGTGATTTGCGACTCGGCAGGTGCATTTCCGTATAATTTTTCGACACCCGCTATAATAGCGTCTTTCAGTTGTTTTTCCATGATTATTTTAGCTCTATTTTAATAGGCTGCAAAGATAATAAAAATTTGACGAATCGACTAAAGTTGCGATTAAGCGAGAGCAGAACAAATTTATTTGCTATGCCGAGCGTGAGCAACTTATTACATGATTTTAGGCATCGGTTCAGCATAACTCATGTAAACATGATTTCTGCATTCTCCTCGCACTAAAATTCATGAGCAAAGCGAACTAAACGACTAAAACAAGCGACAAGCAACAGCTTATTATCGATTAATTTTGTCGCTGAGTTCGGCACCGGCTTTGAATTTAACCACTTTTTTAGCCTCGATGGTCATTTTTTCTTGGGTAGATGGGTTAACACCTTCGCGAGCAGCACGTTCTACTACTTGAAATGCACCAAATCCAACCAAAGCCACCTTATCGCCATTTTTAAGGGCTCTAGAAACCGATTTAATAAAGCCGTCCAAGGCTTTTTTTGCCATTACTTTGCTAATGCCGGCATTGGTTGCCATGGCATCAATTAATTCTGTTTTGTTCATTGTAGTATGATTTTAAGGTTATTGTTTATGCTTTGTGTACTCCATGCAATTTAGCCAATCTCTCTTCACGATCGGTTACTTCTTTGGCTTTCTTAGCATAAAGAATCAGACGCAACGACTGTCCGTAACTAAAATAGTTAATCATCCAGTTAAAGAACACAATAAGTTTGTTCTTTACGCCTAAAATAGAGCGCAAGTGCACGACCAACCACATCAACCATGCCATAAAACCGCCCATTTTCATACCTGCCAACTCGGCAACTGCTTTGTTACGGCCTACCGTAGCCATGGTACCTAGGTTTTTGTATCGGAAAGGTTTCATGGGTTTACCTTTTTCCAATCTTTTCAAATTAGCTGCCAACAAATTGCCTTGTTGAATGGCTACTTGTGCCAATTGAGGATGACCACCGTTCCATGCAGCATCACCTTCGGGCATAATACATTGGTCGCCAATGCTATATACGCCATCCATTCCTTCTACCTGGTTGAATTCATTTACCAAAATACGGTTGCCACGCGCAATTTTATCGGATGGCATATTGGCAATGGATTGTGCCGACACCCCTGTTACCCAAATAAAGGTACGGGTAGCAATGGTACTGCCATCGTTGATGTAAACAATATGGTCTTTGTAATCGGTTACACGCTGATTCAGCAACACGTTTACACCCATTGAGCGCAAATATTTCAATACATTGGCCGATGATTTCTCGCTCATAGCTGCCAATAACCTGGGTTGCGATTCAATCAGGTAAATGTTCATCAAACTATTGGGCAAATCGGGATAGTCTTTGGGCAATACAAAGTTTTTCATTTCCGACAAAGCCCCTGCAATCTCTACTCCTGTTGCACCCCCTCCTACTATTACGATATTGAGTAATTCTTGTCTTTCTTGTGGGTTGGAACAAGTAAGTGCGCGCTCAAAATTATCCAACAAGGCATTGCGCAATCCCATCGATTCCGACAAGGTTTTCATAGGAATAGAAGCCTCTTGTATCTCTTTGTTACCAAAAAAGTTAGTGGTGGTTCCAGCTGCCAACACCAAATAATCGTACGACAATTTACCAATCGAAGTTTGAATGATTTTCTCGTCTGCATAAATGCCCGTAACTTCGGCCATTCTAAAATAGAAATCTTTGCGACGCTGAAACAAACGTCTAAACGGAAATGCAATGCTACTAGGTTCTATACCAGACGATGCCACTTGATAGATAAGTGGCGGAAATTGGTGATAGTTATTTTTATCGACTAACACCACTTGAAAGTTGGATCTCTTTAGTTTTTGTGCCAGTTTCAGGCCACCAAAACCACCTCCAACTATCACTACTCTTTTCTTGTCTGACTTAGGAACATTACAACTCATATCGCATGTATTTGAAGCGCTAACAAAGATAGTAAATAAAGAAGAGTTGAAGAACAAGAAAGCGAAAAAAATAGTATATTTGCACTCCAAACTTGTTTTTATGAACACATACAGACCTATTAACCCCAATTTTCCACCCATCGTAAAAAACCTCATCATTATTAATGTTTTAGCATGGATTGCTAGCATTACCTTGCCACGTTTAGGGGTTGATATCATCGATTTATTGGGATTACACTACTGGGAATCCGAGAAATTTAATGCCGTACAAATGGTTACCTACCTATTTTTGCACGACACTTCGTCTATTTCTCACTTGTTTTTTAACATGTTTGGTATATGGATGTTTGGCAAAAACATTGAACTCTATTGGGGACCTAAAAAATTCCTTATCTTTTACTTTGTAAGCGGCATTGGCGCAGCCATCGTTCAAGAATTGGTATGGATGTACAGCCTACAACCTGCTATTGATGCCATTAATCAGTATGCCAACACCAAAGACATTCACTTGCTAATGCCTTACCTCAACAACCTAAGCGAGCATACCACCATTCCCATGAGTCAATTATGGGAACTAAAAGACCTAATGCTCAACGCTCCTATAACCGTAGGCGCATCGGGTGCTTTGTTTGGTATCTTATTGGCATTTGCCGTATTGTTTCCACAAGCTCGCATGGTGCTAATTTTCTTCCCTGTACCCATACGCGCCCCCTACTTTGTAGCTTTGTATGCTGCAGCAGAGTTGTTTATGGGTGTCATTCCTTCGAGCGATGGTATTGCCCATTTTGCTCACCTAGGCGGCATGTTATTTGCAGCCGTTCTTATCTTACTTTGGAAAAAGAAGGGGAATTTGTATTAGAAAGTCGTTATTTTTTAATGCGATAAAAGAGTTATGAGTCGTTTTTTTAACGATATAAAAAACAGTTTTAAGGGAGGTAATTTTTTAACCCGACTTATTTACATCAATGCAGGTGTATTTGCCCTTGTAAAAGTTATCCTCATACTTTTTACACTTTTCCAAATACCCACCTACTGGATTTATTATTTGCAAGTACCTGCATTTCTACCCTCATTGTTGCAGCAACCATGGTCTATTCTGACCTATATGTTCTTACACACCAATTTTATACATGCCATTTTTAACCTGATTGCATTGTATTATTTTGGCAAATTATTCCTATCGTATTACCACCAAAAACAACTGGTGGCCGTATACATTTGGGGCGGTTTAGCCGGTGTTTGCACCTACCTGCTTGGCTTGAATTTGATTCCCTATTTTGTGGAGCACAGCCTAGGTTCGTACCTAGTTGGCGCTTCTGCTTCTATTATGGCGATTTTATTCTCGGTAGTGGGTTATGCGCCCAATAACATGGTGCGTTTGGCGCTCATCGGATCTGTCAAATTAAAATACATCGGAATTGCTTTCTTGCTTTTAGATTTAATGAGTTTAGGCTCTATCAATTCTGGCGGTTCGTTGGCACATATAGGTGGCGCTATCATGGGGTATTTATACGGAGTATGCTACCAAAAAGGGACAGACTTAAGCAAACCCATTACAAGCATTATAGACTGGCTAGTGGATCATTGCAACTTACCCAAAATGCCAAAAAGGTTTAAGGTAAAGGTAAATCAAACACAAAATATGAGCGATGCCCAATGGAACAGACAGCAAAAAGAACGCGAAAAAGAACGCCAGGAACGCATCGACCAAATACTAGAAAAAATTAAAAAATCGGGGTATCAAAATCTAACCGATGAAGAAAAAAAATCATTGTTTCAATTGAGCAAAAAAGAACAATGAAAAAATGGGTAAACATATTGTGGATTATTATCAGTTTTGCTGCTACTGTAACATTAGCAATAACACTGATAATTCCTCATATACCTCCTCAATCGTCCTTAAACATATTTAGCAGCCTAAACATCCTATTCCCATACGCGCTGATTATATCCATTATCTGTGCCATTACTTGTTTATTTAGAAAGCAATTCTACACTTTTACATGGTCTGTTATTATTCTGATTTTGTCTATTCCCAATACACTCAACAACATCAGTTTGTATCCAAGTAGCAGCGAAGCAGATAACAGCAATGCCATTAAGGTATGTAGTTACAATGTACATTACTTTAATTTTTACGAACAACATGGCAATGATGCGCTTGCTTTTCTAAAGAATACCGATGCCGACATTCTTTGCTTGCAAGAAGTAATGGTGATGACAGAAAACAATCATACATTGGACAACTTAAAAAAGGAACTATCTAATTATCCCTATTACCACATCGAATTTATTTACGAAGGGAATAAATCGAGCAAAGGGATTGCTACTTTTTCTAAATACCCCATCATTAAAAGAGGAAAAGCAAGTTTCTTATCGGATGCGCACGGAGCTATCTCAACGTGGATAACCATAAACGACGATACGTTACAAGTTATCAATTGTTACCTAGAATCGAATCGACTTACGCGCGAAGAGAAAGAAATTTACACTAGTCAAGAAAAAACCAACCTCCTTAAACGTGTTTATAACAAGTTGGCCAAAGCATCGCAAAAAAGAGGCATACAAGCCCAAGCCATTGCTAGCATGAAAGATAGTCAGTGTCCTACACTTGTTTGTGGCGATTTGAACGATGTACCTACTTCTTACGTTTATCGAACCGTATTGGGAAACGATCAGGATTGCTTTTTAGAACGAGATTGGGGAATTGGCAACACCTTTCACGAGGGCTTGTATCATTTCCGCATAGATTATATCTTTGCAGATGACAAGATAGAACCTTTGTCGTTTCAGGTAAACAAACAACCCTATTCCGACCATTATCCCATTGAATTACAATGTAAAATTAAATAAAGCATGAAACCAGTAGTTAGTATTATCATGGGCAGCACCAGCGATTTGCCCATCATGGAAAAAGCCGCTAAAGTTTTGGACGAGTTTGCTATTCCTTTTGAAATGCACGCTTTATCGGCACACCGTACGCCAGACGAAGTGGCAGATTTTGCCCAAAATGCTGCCGACAGAGGCATCAAAGTGATTATTGCAGCAGCAGGTATGGCAGCGCACCTAGCAGGTGTTATTGCCTCTATGACCACCCTACCCGTTATTGGCGTACCCATCAAATCGAGCGTAGAAGGCATGGATGCCCTTTTGGCCATGGTTCAAATGCCTCCCGGAATTCCTGTAGCTACCGTTGCGATTAACGGAGCCATGAATGCAGGTTTGCTTGCCGTTCAAATGTTGGCCCTATCGGACAGCCACATCAACGAGCAATTTGCCGCTTACAAAAACGATTTGAAAAAGAAAATTGTTAAAGCCAACGAAGAGTTGAAAGAAGTAAAATTTGCTTACAAAACCAATTGATAAATAGTGGCATCCTCAAAGCCCTCTATCGTTTTGAAGTAATCTTTTAATACACCGCTTTGCACATACCCCATTTTTTGGAACAACCTGTGCGAGGCGGTGTTTTTTTGTGCCACCACAGCGGTTAATTGGTGCCAACCCACGTAATTTTTGGCATAATCGGCCAACAAAGACAAGGCTTGAGCAGCGTACATTTGTTTTCTAAATGGAGCATCGATAAAAATACCCACCTCAGCACGTTGATGAAAATGATCGATGTTGTTAATATCAATCATACCCACCGATGTTCCATCCAACAATGTAATCATCCATTTTAAGTCAGAGGCCATAAACACATCTACGGGTGGCTGTTGCAAATACGCCAACAACGTAGCACGCGAAAGGGGCAAATGCACACTTCCGGTTTCCCAATTGCTGGCATCGTTTTCTATGCGGTACAAGAAATCGATATCCGATGGTTCTATGGCTCGTAATTGGAGGGTATTATTTTGCAAAAACATACTAAACGGTTATTTGTAAGGTGGGATGCTCTATTTTTACTAGCTTTTCGCCCTGATTTTGCTCTATATAGGCAATAATCTCGGCATACGACATGGTTTGGGTAGACAAGGTAACCACCTCTTTGGACATATGGACTACCGATTCTTTTTTACGACTGCCTATTTTTGCCAATAGACGTGTAATCACTTTAAGCAAGCCATTCAGCAACCCTTTACCGTAGTATTTTTCGTAAAAAAGTTGCATCGCCCCGTAAAAATTACGGCGATAAGCCGCATCGTAGCTAGTACTCTCGCCCTTGTAATGCACCATGGTGCATGGAAAATAGTAATTTTTATATCCCGCACGGGTGATGGCGTACGAAAGGTCGATGTCTTCGCCATACATAAAATAGCGTTCGTCCAGCAAGGCCACATCGCCCAAGGCTTCTTTATGCAACAACATAAAGGCTCCCGACAAAACCGGCACCTCGCCTGCTTGATGTTCCGACAAAGCGGTACAATAGTATTCCTTTCGGGGCGTAATGGGCCAACGAGTTAGCTTGCAGAACGAAGAATACAAGGTTGGAACGTTGCGTTTTGACTCGGGCAAAAACTTACCGTTCCTATCTATCATGCGCACCCCCAATGCTCCAAAGGCAGGAGCATGCTGGGCAAAATGACAAACATTTTGAAGGGTATCTTCGGCTATAATGGTATCGGGATTGAGCAACAACACATACTTGCCCTTTGCTTGGGCAATGGCCTGGTTATTAGCCTTGGCAAAGCCTACATTGGCACTATTCGCTATATACTTTACATCAGGAAAATACTTTTCTACCAACGCCTGCGAACCATCTTCGGAGTGATTATCGACCACAAAAACCTCTGCATCCATTTGTTGCATGGCTTTACGCACCGCATCTAAGCACTGAAGCAATAAATGCAGCACCTTGTAGTTAACAATTACAATGCTTAATTGCATTAACCCAACAATGAAGATTTTAGACGTGCCCAAAAGCCCTTGGGTTTGGGCATAATGTATTGCGTATTGTATTGAGGCACACAAGTTCCTTTTACCATCTGGTAAATGATGCCCCAATCGGGCAAACCACCCACCTGACGGTCGTCTATGTAGATATTGGCGTTGACCTTGCGGCTGTCTTTGGCATCAAACTGTTCTTCGGCAAAGTTGGCGTTGACCGCATAAAACTCCAAGCCCTTGCTACGACAGTAGTCTACTGCTTCTTGCAACAAATCGCCCGAACGTACTGTCCACAAAATAAGTCGATATCCTTCGCGTTGCAAACGAATAAGCGTTTCGATAGCAAAAGGAATTTCTTTACCAATACGAGGGTACTCGTGGGTTACAATGGTACCATCAAAATCAACTGCGATAATATTATTCATGAGAGGTGGTTGTTTGTTGATTGTTAGACATCTCTTTTTGTTGGTAATAATCCCATTTTTGCTGGGTTGGTTTGCAGAAAATAAGAGCCACAAAAGCAATTAAATAGCAATACAAGGCACTGTTATCGGCTATCAAACCATACAACAACACCGATGTAATGGCAGGAAATGTTACCAGGTACATTTGTACCAACGCCCACTTGGCATAATCCTGTACGCCTGCCGTTGGTTTATTTGTCATTACCGAAAATAGTTTAAACACAATGGGTATGGCTAGTAAGAATAAAATATTGGTGGTACTAACCATTAGGGTCATACTATCTGTTAGCACTAACAGCAACTCTTTTCTTAAATAAAAATGGGCAAATGCCAACAAGCCCAGCAAGGCTACGTACAGGCAGTAATAATGTATTTGTAAGGTTTTATTCGTTCTCATATTATTTGGTATAAGGTACTCTGTTTACAATCGATTTTCCCAGGGTCAGCTCGTCGGCATATTGCAATTCGTCGCCTACCGAGACACCACGCGCTATGGTGGTAAGGGTAATGGGTGCATCGGCCAACTTGCGTGCAATGTAATAGGCAGTGGTATCGCCTTCCATGGTGGTACTAAGTGCCATTACCACCTCTTTTACACCCCCTGCTTTTACACGCTCTACCAGGCTTTCAATTTCCAAATCGGAAGGATGAACACCATCGATGGGCGATATCACCCCACCCAACACATGGTACAACCCTTTGTACTGACCAGTATTTTCGATGAGCATCACCTCTTTGATGGTTTCAACCACACAAACCACATCGGTTTGACGCGAGGCATCGCTGCATATTTGACAAACATCGGTATCGGCTATGTTTTTACATACCTTGCAATATTTTACTTCGTTTTTGAGCAACAAAATGGCTTGCGCAAAATTGTTTACATCTTGGGCGTCTTGTTTTAACAAGTACAAAGCCAAACGCAAGGCGGTTTTTTTACCAATTCCTGGCAATTTTGACAGCTGATTTACAGCATTTTCTAGCAAATACGAAGGATACGATTGCATACCACACATCTATTCATCAAACAGACAAATATACGTAATTTTTTATTACTTTTGCAAATTATGTGGGTAATATTGGTATTATATGCTGCTATTCTGCTTGGCGTTGCCTTTTACAAAAGAAACAAGGGAAACGAGGCGTTTTTTGTAGCAGGCAGAAAATCGTCTTGGACGATGGTTGCCATTGGCATGCTAGGCGCCTCTATATCGGGCATTTCGTTTATTTCTGTACCAGGCATGGCACCCCACAGCGGACTAAGTTACCTGCAATTGGTACTGGGCTTTTCGCTGGGTTATATCCTTGTAGCCCACCTGCTGCTGCCACTTTATTACCGACTGAACCTTACCAACATCTACCAATACTTGCAACAACGCTTGGGCAATCACAGCTACCGCACTGCTTCGCTCTTTTTTATCATAAGCCGAGGATTAGGAGCGGCTGCTCGCCTTTTTATTAGCACCTACCTAATTTACAACTTTATATTTGCTCCACTAGGCATACCTTTTTATGCCGTTGCCATTTTGGTAGTTGTTTTTATGTACGCCTACACATCGGCCAGCGGCATACAAACCCTGGTAAAAACCGATGTTGTCCAAACCCTCTTTTTATTGGGTGCTTTGACGGCGTTGCTACTATTAGGCCATCAACAACTATCCATTACATCGACAGAAAGTCTGCAAATACCTTGGGACAGCCTGATTATAACCGATTGGGACAAGCACAGTCATTTTCTTAAATACGTACTGAGTGGTATGTTCATTACCGTTTGCATGACAGGTCTAGACCAGGATATGATGCAAAAGAACCTAACCTGCAAAAGCTTGAAAGAGGCTCAAAAAAACATGTTGTGGTACGGTTTTATGTTCCTGCCCATCAATTTTGCTTTTTTGCTATTGGGTTTTATCCTTGCTCAATTGTATAGCACTACTGGCACACCCCTACCTCTCGAAAACGATCTACTGCTGCCAGTTGCCATACAAACAGGCCTTTTACCCGATATTGCCTCGTACATTTTCATCATCGGCATTATCTCGGCCACTTTTTCGAGTGCCGATTCTACCTTGGTATCGCTTACCACCACCATTGCCACCACATTTACAGCGGAACAGACGCAAAAAAACGAATCGCTTTTTGCACGCTACCGCAAAGGCATACACGGATTGGTAGCCATCTTTTTTATATTGATGCTATTTGTATTCTACCGCAACCCTAACGGCAATATGATTGATTTGCTGTTCCAGTTAGCTTCGTACACCTACGGACCTTTGTTGGGATTGTTTACGCTATCCATGTTTACCAAAATAAACATCAACGACCGATACGCTCCGCTCATCTGCCTAGCATCGCCCCTTATCTGCTGGGGCATCCAACTACTTACAGGCTTCGCTTTGGGCTACGAATTGCTATTATTAAACGGATTCATTACCTTTGTAGGATTATTACTCATTAAAAAATCATGAAAATACAATCTGCCACCTTTGTACAAAGCAGCCCTAGCATAAGCAAATGCCCCAGCACACACCTACCCGAGTTTGCCTTTATAGGCAGATCGAACGTAGGCAAATCGTCGCTTATTAACATGCTAACGGGTGTAAAAGGGTTAGCCATGACCAGCTCTAAACCTGGTAAAACCTTGCTTATCAATTATTTTTTAATTAACGAGCAATGGCACCTAGTCGATTTACCTGGTTATGGTTATGCGCAAGTAGGCAAGAAAAAACGCGATACATTAGAGGGGATGATAAAAAACTACATTGACAAACGCGAACAACTTACCAACCTATTTGTATTGATTGACAGCCGCCACGAACCCCAACGCATCGATACCGAATTTATCAATTGGCTGGGCGAGATAGGCGTACCTTTTTCTATTGTCTTTACCAAAGTAGACAAATTATCTAAAACCGCTTGCCTACGCAACGTTGAAACCTATAAAAAGCACCTACTACAATCGTGGGAATCGTTGCCTCCTATGTTCATCACCTCGTCCGAGAACAAAACCGGCCGCGAAGAATTGCTTGCGTACATAGAGGAGATTCTTTCATAATGGCGATTTTATTGACTAATCGGTGAATCGACTAATCGGTGAATCGATAGTTAAAGGAGAAAGGAGAAAGTTGCGAGTAAGCGAGAGCAGAGAAAGTTTACTTTCTATGCCGAGCGTGAGCAACTTCATGAGCGAAGCGAATAAAGGAGAGCGATCCTATTCGGTCCCTGAGCCTGTCGAGTTTCTTGAGCAGCGAGAGCAGAAGCAATGCTTGCATTGATTATGCCGAGTCGCAAAAGAAATATTCAAGGGCCCGAATATTCGTTGAATCGTTTAGGTGTTTAGTCGTTTCGGCGCTTCATCTTCCGACTTGGTTTCCGGTCGGGATTTACACATACAAAAACTACAAAATGTGAACTCGCTTCGCTCAAACAACACATTTTGCTTAACGTTTTTGCACATATAAATCTTTTTCCGACCTCCACCAA
>CAJGDW010000026.1 GCA_904502115.1 Paludibacteraceae bacterium
AGTGTAAGGTAGCAGGAGTTTTTTTTGTTTTAAAGTAGAAATTCGTATAGATTAGTATTATTAATTCCGTAGAATTGGGCATTTGGATAATATTCTGTGAATTTTGCTGGTGCTTTAATATTTTTTTTGGCAGAACGCTTTATTTCAAAACCAGTAATGATGCCATCCTCTACTTCTATCAAATCAACTTCTTTTTGTTGCTGTGTTCGCCAAAAATAATGTTGTAAAAAGGTTCGTTTATTATACAAGTTGCGTTTTATACGTTCGGTTATAATAAAGTTTTCCCACATATGTCCAACTTCTTCTGGTTGTCTCATGGATATGGGAGACATGTTGCCAATAATGGCATTTCTAATTCCCATATCGTAGAAATAGATTTTTTTAGAAAATTTTAATTCATTTCTAAGGTTATTTGAGTATGAGGGCAGGGTATAAATGATAAAATTCTTTTGTAAAATATCGATGTATCTATCTATAGTTTTTGCATCTATCCCAACCAATTGACTCAATTCATTTGTGGATACTGTAGAACCTATTTGCCAAGAAAGAGCTTGTAATAACTTAACCAATTTGTCTGGTTTTGCTATATTATTCTCTTCCATTAAATCCTTATATAAGTAACTATTAGCAAGTTCCTTTAAAACATCTTTTTCATCTCCTAAATTATTAATAACTTCGGGGTAGTATCCATATATGAGTCTATGGTCTAACATTCTAGTCTCTTCAACTATATTGGTGTGCTTAACCATTTCTGCAAAGGATATGGGCAGAAGTTGAATTTCTCTTTTTCTACCAGTTAATGATTCGTTCACAGCCTTGGTTAATAGAAAAGAAGAACTGCCAGTAATAATAACAGGAATATGGTTTAGTTTATCCGCCATTATTTTAAGCATTTCACCAATGTTTTTTATTTTTTGAGCTTCGTCTATTAGTAGTGCGTTATGATTGGCAGTTAAAATTTTAAGGAAATTCTCAGAGACATTTTCAAACATGTATTTTGCATCTGTATCGTCGCCGTTAATACGTAAAACATTATTTGTGTCTTTGAATATATCTTCAGAAAGAGTGGATTTTCCCACTTGTCTAGGGCCGATGATGCTTACTACCTTGTTAAGGTTAAGTGCATCTTTTATTTGTTGTGTTACAATGCGATTTATCATCAGTATGTAGATTTTAGGCAAATATAGGTGTTTTTCTTTAAAAATGCAAGTTTTTTAGGAGTTAAGTCTGTAAATTCTTTAAGTTTTTAGGAGTTAACCCCGTAAATTCTTTAATTTTTTAGGAGTTTGGAGTAGAGTTTATATATAAATCCGATTAGTTTTTATAAAGTGGAATTTTGGTATTAAAAAGTTATAAAATCTACAATAAAATTATATCTTTGTAAAATAGAATGTTATAAAAATAAATGATATGAAAAAACTAATTAGTTACATAGCAATGGCATTGGCTTGTTTGTCAATGACATTAGTGGCATGTCAGCCACCAACTACCGACGAACCTAATGGTCCTGATACTCCAAGTAATCCAGACCAACCATCAGAACCAGTGTTGCCAAAAGATTCTACCATCGTGTATTTTGTTAATGCTGATAATTGGGAAACTGTGAATGCTTATATTTGGTTGTATGCTACAGATCAAGGTGTATTTCCCTGGCCAGGCAAACCTGCTACTTTATGCGACGCAAAAGTACACGATATGGACGTATATTGTTATAAATACCAAACAGATCAAGCCGATATGATTCTTTTTCATAACGGAATAGGTTCACAATCAGCCAATATAGCAATAGATAGAACCAAACCTTATTTCTACAATAATGTTTGGTATGCCAGTTTAAGTGATATCCCTGCCCCAAAAACAATGTATAACGGTTACGAATACATAGATATGGGAAGTGGTACATTGTGGGCTGCACATAACGTTGGTGCCAATTCTATTACCGAAGTTGGTGATTATTATGCATGGGCAGAAACTACTCCAAAAGAAGAATACTCTTGGAGCACTTATTTACATAGTGCACATATCTACAATAATGCAAAAGAATTAACCAAATATTGTAACTTAGCAGAGTATGGTTATAATGGATATGTTGATGTGCCAACCAATCGTTATATAGATGACGAAGATGACCCTGTTCATTTAAATTGGGGTGGTAGATGGCAAGTCCCAACAAAATATGATTTTAGTTTGTTATTAGAAAATAGTATAATAAAGATTGATCACGATTCTTTAGGTACAAAAGGGGTTAGATTTACCAGTGTGATTAATGGCAATACACTTTTCTTTCCTTATACAGGCTACATAGACGGAACATGGAAGTACGATTCTTCTAGAAGAGTGGCAGTGTGGGGGGCTGAGCTTGCTGGCGATAGTTTTGCAGCAGAAGAACAAGTGCCCAGTAATGCTGTTTATCTTCATATTATGATAAACCAAGGTCAAGTAACAAAAGGCACTTATTTGTTTAGTCGTAGTTTTGGCTTGCCTATTCGTCCTGTAGTGTATAAAAATCAAATAGAATAGTTTACATAAAGTGGAATTTTGGTATTAAAAAGTTATAAAATCTACAATAAAATTATATCTTTGTAAAATAGAATGTTGTAAAAATAAATGAGATGAAAAAACTAATTAATTACATGGCAATGGCATTGGCTTGTTTGTCAATGACATTAGTGGCATGTCAGCCACCAACAACCGACGAACCTAGTGGTCCTGATACTCCAAGTAATCCTGACCAACCTAGCAATCCTGATCAACCTGTAGAACCAGAACAACCCAAAGATTCTACTACGCTGTATTTTGTAAATGCCGAGGCGTGGGCAACTGTCAATGCGTATGCATGGTTAGATGGGGGAAATCCTATTGTAGCATGGCCAGGTGAAGCTGCTACCAAAACTGACCAACAAGTACATAACTTTGATGTTTACAGCTACAAATTTCAAAGCGATTTGGCCAATAGAATTATCTTTAACGATGGTACTAACCAAACAGGCGATTTAACCTTTGAAGCAAGCAAACCTTATTTTTACAAAGATGCTTGGTATGCATCGCTAGAAGAAATTCCTGCACCAGAACGTCCAAAAACCTATTACAAAGGCAACGAATACATTGATATGGGTTATGGTGTATGCTGGGCTGCATATAATGTGGGTGCTACAAGTGCCATAGAGAAAGGTAATTTCTATGCATGGGGAGAAACTACACCTAAAGCAGAAAGTGAATACAAATGGAATTACTATAAATGGAGTGCTCATGTAAACAACGATGCTAAAGAACTGACAAAATATTGCTATGATGCAGAATATGGCTATAATGGTTATACTGATGATAATCGTGCAGTGGACCGTGTAGATTATCCTGATGCCGATAATTGGCCAGGTAAATGGACATTCCCTACAGAAAGTGATATGGCAGATTTAGTAGATCCAGAAAAGAGTACGATACAAATGGGTTACGACTCTACCACTGTAGCAGGTACAGCTAGGGGTGTTAAGATTACAAGTAAAAAGAATGGTAATGTTTTGTTCTTCCCTTATACAGGAGTTATTGAAAATGGTTGGTTATATGATGATTTCCGTAAAGTAGCTATTTGGGGAAATCACTTGCCAGGAGATTCAAGACCTCAAGAACAAAATCCTTCTAAAGTAGTTTATTTGAACATCAATATTAATCAAGCAATTGTTACTAAGCGCGTAGATCTAATGAACCGTTGTAATGGTATGCCGGTTCGTTATATGGTGTACACTTCTCAATTAGACGAATAAATTCCATAATAAATAAAAGTCGAGAGAGGTTCAACCAATCTCGACTTTTTTTTTGACTCCTAATTTATATCATGAAAAAAATACTGTTCTTTTTAACACTATTGCTAGGCTTATCGGCTTGCCAAAGCCCCGATGTTAGCTATGCTAAATTAGAGAGTATGGCATTTGATAGCGAAAGCTATACCATCAAAGAAGGCGACGAATTGTGGCTATCGTCGTACATTACCATGGCACCCCAAGAGGTAGCCGATACCGTAACCGTTAAATGGGAAGTATCGAACACCGAGTTGGCTTCTATTACCGATTATGGTACCGTAAAAGGCCTTAAAGAGGGGTTGGTAACCGTGACCGCATCGGCTATGGGCTTAAAAGCCACTTGTCAGGTAAGCATTGCTCCGCTTAAAATTAAGGAGTACAGCCTAGCTTCGTCGTTAACGGCGTATGTAAACGAAGCCATCGAGCTTCCTATTTCGGACGTAAAACCCTCTCGTGCACCGCTGTATCGTATCAAATGGGAATCGTCTAACACCGATATTAAACCTACCTTGGTAGATGGCAAATGGGTGATCAATTCGGATGTTCCTGGTAAAACCGTGTTAACGGCCAAAGTAAGCGGTTTAGAAGACAAAACCTGTGCGGTAGAAGTAAAAGTACGTCCTATTAGTACGTTTACCTTGTCCGATAAAAATCTAACCCTATTGGTAAGTCAAAAAGATACCCTTACGTTAACCATGGCGCCCGACAATGCATCGTACAAAGATATCGAGTGGAGAAGTACCAACGATAAGGTCGTTACTGTGAACCAAAAAGGTGTGATTGAAGCCGTTGGCGAGGGCGAAGCAGTGGTAACCGTAACACACTATCCCGCTAACGAATCCGATAAATTATACGAAGCGCAATGTACGGTAACCGTAACCAAAACCCCACCGGTAACTAGCTTGGAGGTAAGTCCTACTTCTTTAAGCATGAAAAAAGGCGATGTTACGTTTGTGTCAATCAACAATATTCAACCAGCGGGTGCGCTCGCTACTACCTTAAAATGGGAAATAGCCGATCCAAGCATTGCTAAAATAGCAGGAGGTACTGTCAATGGTTTGAAAAAACAAATCAACGCGCTAAAAGCAGGTACTACTACCTTAACCATTAGTTCGGCATCGGGCTATAAAAAAACGGTATCCATTACGGTAAATCCTATTTCTGCCACGGGAGTTACTATCCCTGAAGCCGATACAAAAGCTTGTGTATGGGCAGGCACCTCGTACACATTTGGTGCTACTTTGCAACCTAGCAATACCGACGATAAACTTGTTTATGCGATTTATACAACGACATCGAATGCACGTGGTTCAGCTAGTATTTCGGGCAATAAAATTACTTTCGATGCCGAAGCCGAAGGTGGGTTTGTTATTTCTGTAAAAGCTATAAGCCCTAGTGGAACAACCACTGTTTCTCAAAGTTTTTACATATACGCTATTCAAGATAAACCCATGAACCAATGGTTCAATGCATGGGTTGACAACCATCAAACAGACTATTACGGTACGTTTGGTATGTACGAAAACATTACACACCGTGTAAAGGTACCCAATATGCCCACCAATATTCAAATAACCAATGTTACACGCTCGTTGAGTGGGAGTAGTTATCATTCTGTAATTTACAACAGTGCGCAACAACGCTTGTATTACGTAAAACAACCTGTTGCTAAACCCGAAAAATATTATGCAGATGAATACAATGACGGTGAGGTAAATGCGCAGTTAAGGAGTTACGGCACCATGGTTACCTACAAGGTAAAAATAACCGACTCAAACGGCCTTACCAAAAGCGTAGATGGTATTCCTATCTATTGTTATGCTACTTGCTTGGGTTATTTGAACTGGCCTGATGCTAAGTCGAGTTACGATGAAACTTATCAAATTGGGCATACTGGGTTTAATACTTGGTACAATAACTACGTATTAGAATCGGGCGCTCTAACTACCGTGAACGCCTCTAAAACCAAGTTTCAAATGGCTGCAATTTACGTTGGTCCTAAGACAGGTAGTCCATCTACCCATAGCATAAAAATTTATAAAGAGGGTAGCGAAATTACTTGGACCGCAACGGGAGAATACAAAACCTTGTTACTGGGCCAAGGAGTAAAATCCGCATTTGGTTATTCGGATGATGATTTGCCTTATATCCGATACAGAAGGCCTTAAAAAGTGGCACCATTTTTAAGAATAAACCGCAGAGACAGGATGTTTTTGCGGTTTATTTTTTATTTTGGTAGTACAAAATAAAAATAATCACCCCGTTAGGGTGTATTTTACAAAATAAATTATTAATTTTATACCCGAAGGGGTTGAAATATTGGTTTTTTGTCGATATTATACCCGAACGGGATTAAAGTAGAAGGATATATGATTGGTGAATACATCAAACAAAAGCGAAAACTTTTTAGGCTGACGCAAATAGAATTAGCCGACAGAACAGGGGTGGGTATTAGATTCATTAGAGAATTAGAAAATGGGAAACCTACTGTTCAACTAAACAAGGTAAATCAAGTATTAGAACTTTTTGGCGAAACACTATATCCGCAGAAAATAAATGAATAAGGCAAAGATATACGTAAACCATATTTTTTGTGGTATTCTTGTAGAGAATGCTGATGGATACTTTTTTAAGTACGACTCAGATTATCTTAAAAGAGAAGACGCAAAACCGCTTAGTCCTACTATGCCATTGCAAGAAGAGGAATTTGAAAAAGAGTTTCTGTTCCCTGTATTTGATGGACTTATTCCAGAGGGTTGGTTATTGGATATTATAGACAAGAATTGGAAAATTAACCCCAGAGATAGGATGAAGCTATTAATAACTTGTTGCAAAGATTGCATAGGCAATATAACGGTTAGCAAATATGAAGAATAGGTGTTTATATTGTTATAAGGAGTTGGATGATAAACAACAGCATTATCATCCTGCCTGTGCATTAAAATTGTTTGGCACAAAACAGGCCCCCATTTTACCCTATAATAGGAGTAATATAGAAGATTTAGCGCTTCAAATTATAGAAAAAAGTACTGCTATAACCGGCGTACAACCTAAATTGGCATTGGATATAAACAAAGGGGGTAAAAACGAGCCAAACAAACTCACTATTGTAGGGCTGTGGGGAAATTTTATCCTAAAGCCACAAAGCCCAACTTATCAGTTTATGCCAGAGGTAGAAGATTTGACCATGCATTTAGCAGAAATATGCGGAATAGAAACAGTAAAGCATGGTTTAATAAGAATGGACGATGGTGAATTGGCCTATATTACTCGCAGAGTAGATAGAAAAAAAGACGGTAGTAAATTGTCCATGCTTGATATGTGCCAATTAACCAACAGGCTGACAGAACATAAATACAGAGGAACTTATATTCAGTTAGCAGAGGTATTAAAGAAATATTCGGTCTCTTCGATGTTAGATGTTCAGCGTTTTTGGGAAATTGTTTTGTTTTCTTGGATTACCGGAAATTCGGATATGCACTGTAAGAACTTCTCTTTGTTGGAACATGAAGGTATTGGATACCAACTTTCGCCTGCCTACGACTTGTTATCAGTAAAGCTTGTGTACGAAGCCGATAGAGATGAATTGGCCATGCCATTAATGGGCGTTGGTGTGTTTGATACGCCGATAGTAAATTTTAATCGCGATTCTTTTGTAGAGGTGATGTCTGTATCGGGCATAAACGATGCAGTGATCCATAAAATCATTTCAAAAATGATTTCTCACAAAGATAAGTGGTTTGAGATGATTAAGATGTCTTTTTTGAACGATACGTTCAAAGAGAAATATAAGCATCTCATAACGGAAAGAATAAATAGATTAAAATAAAACGAAAAATATGCAAGGCAGACTATATATTTTTGATACCACATTGCGCGATGGAGAGCAGGTACCGGGTTGTCAACTCAACACGGTCGAAAAAATCCAGATTGCCAAAGCGTTAGAGCAGTTGGGTGTGGATGTAATAGAGGCGGGTTTCCCTGTTTCGTCGCCGGGCGATTTTAACTCGGTGGTCGAAATTTCAAAAGCCGTTTCTAATCCCATTGTGTGTGCCCTCACGCGGGGTATCAAACATGATATTGATGTGGCAGTAGAATCGTTGCGCTATGCCAAACGCAAACGCATTCATACGGGCATTGGAACCTCTCCCTACCACATTCAGTACAAATTTAACTCGCATCAAGACGAAATTTTGGCGCGTGCCATCGAGGCGGTAAAATACGCCCGAAATTTTGTCGACGATGTGGAGTTTTATTGCGAAGATGCCGGCCGCACCGACAACGAATACCTAGCCCGTGTGGTAGAAGCGGTTATTAAAGCGGGTGCATCGGTGGTGAACATTCCCGATACTACGGGTTATTGTTTGCCCCATCAGTACGGCGAAAAAATAGCGTACCTGATGAATCATGTGCCTAACATCGATCAGGCGATCCTTTCTACCCACTGCCACAACGACTTGGGTATGGCCACGGCCAATACCATGGCCGGTGTGATGGCCGGTGCAAGGCAAGTAGAAGTAACCATGAACGGAGTGGGCGAGCGTGCAGGCAATACATCGCTCGAAGAAATTGCCATGATTTTAAAATGCCACAAAAATTTAGGCATTGAGACCGGCATCGATACCACTAAAATTATCTCCACCTCGCGCATGGTGTCCAATTTGATGAACATGCCCGTACAGGCCAACAAGGCCATTGTAGGACGCAATGCCTTTTCGCACTCGTCGGGTATTCACCAAGATGGGGTGCTTAAAAATATGCAAACCTACGAAATTATCGACCCCAAAGAGGTGGGCATTAACGATAATTCTATTGTGCTAACGGCGCGCAGTGGCAGAGCTGCCCTTAAGCACAGATTACAAGCGCTTGGCATGCGTTTGTCGACCGAAAAACTCAACGAGGTGTACCAACAATTTTTGCAATTGGCCGATAAAAAGAAACAAATTACCGACGACGATATTTTGTTGTTGGTAGGGGCCGATCAAAATGTGGGTAAACCCATCCAGGTGAAATCGTTAAAAATTACCTCGGGTAAGGGCGAAACGGCACATGCCGAACTTTGTTTACGTGTATTTGATAAAGAACAATGCGCATCGGCCAGCGGAAATGGTCCGGTAGATGCTGGTATCAATGCGCTTAAAAAAATCATTCAGCGCGACATGGTGCTGCAAGAATTTACCATTCAGGCCATGAACAAAGGCAGCGACGATGTGGGTAGGGTACACATGCAAATTTTACACGAAGGTAAGATGTATTATGGCTTTGGAGCCCATACCGACATTGTGGTGGCTTCTATTGAGTCGTACATCAGCGCCGTGAACAAATTCATGGCCCGGGAAGTAAATGCCAACTTGGCCGAACCTAACGAATCGATTCACCGATTAGTCGATTTGTCGATTAGTCATACTAAAAAAACGTTATTCGACAAACTTTGGGATGCCCATGTGGTTACCCAAGTAGAAGAGGGGCCTACGCAGCTGTACATCGACCGCATGTACTGTCACGAGGTAACCTCGCCACAAGCCTTTGAAGGGTTGCGTCAGCGCGGCTTGCCGGTGTTTAGGCCCGCTCAGATAACCTGTGTGCCCGATCATAACATTCCCACCTTGCACCAAGATCAACCCATTGCCGATCCTGTGTCCAAGGCTCAAGTAGCTACGCTCGATAAAAATGCGATCGATTTTGGGGTACAATATTTCCCCATGGGACATCCAAACAACGGCATTATCCATGTGATTGGCCCCGAGAATGGCTTGTCGCTTCCGGGTATGTCCCTAGTTTGTGGCGATTCGCATACGTCTACCCACGGTGCGGTAGGTGCGTTGGCCTTTGGTATAGGCACATCGGAGGTAGAAATGGTATTGGCATCGCAATGCGTGTTCCAATCGCGCCCCAAAACCATGCGCATTACCTTTACCGGCGAGCTAAAAGCAGGGGTTTGTCCCAAGGACGTGGCCCTTTATATGATTGCCCAACTGGGCACAGGGGGTGCCACCGGCTATTTTGTAGAATACGCAGGCCCAGTTATCGAAAACATGAGCATGGAAGGCCGTTTGACCTTGTGCAATTTATCGATCGAAATGGGAGCCCGTGGGGGCATTATTGCTCCCGACGAAACCACTTTTGCCTACCTAAAGGGCCGTGAATATGCTCCTAAAGGCGAGGCTTGGGACAAAGCTGTAGCCCATTGGCGTACCTTGCACAGCGATAGCGATGCTGTTTTTGATAAAGAATATACCTTTGATGCTGCGCAAATCACTCCCATGATTACTTACGGAACCAATCCGGGTATGGCCATGGGTATCAACGATACCATTCCCATGCTCAGCGATGTGGCTCCAGAGGCACGTTTGTCTTTTCAAAAAGCCTTGGATTACATGGGATTGAAGCCCGGTCAATCGCTGGTGGGGCACGAAATTGATTATGTGTTTTTAGGCAGTTGTACCAACGGCCGTATCGAAGATTTTAGGGCCTTTGCATCGGTGGTTAAAGGTAAGAAAAAACATCCCGATGTAGTGGCTTGGTTGGTGCCTGGTTCGTGGAAAGTGCGTCAACAAATCATAGACGAAGGCATTTTGGATATCCTTACCGAGGCGGGTTTTGAATTGCGCGAACCCGGTTGCTCGGCTTGTTTGGCCATGAACGACGATAAAATTCCAGCTGGGAAATACGCCGTATCTACCAGCAACCGTAACTTTGAAGGACGTCAGGGCCCTGGAGCTCGCACCATTTTGGCGAGTCCCGTTACTGCCGCCCATGCCGCTATTTATAAGTCGCTACAAATATGGAAAAGCTAAATAACCTAACCTCCAGTTGCGTGCCTTTGCCACTCGAAAACGTCGATACCGACCAAATAGTGCCCGCACGTTTTTTAAAAGCCACTTCCAAAGAGGGCTTTGGAGACAACCTGTTTTACGATTGGCGTTACCAAAAAGATGGAACGCCCAACCCTTCGTTTGTGCTCAACAACCCTGCTTACCAAGGCAGTATTTTGGTGGCAGGCAAAAACTTTGGGTCGGGTTCGAGCCGCGAACATGCCGCTTGGGCCATTGCCGATTATGGTTTTAGGGTAGTGGTATCGAGCTTTTTTGCCGATATTTTTAAAAACAATGCCATGAACAACGGTGTGCTGCCTGTAGTGGTTTCGGACAATTTTTTGGCAGAAATTTTCGATTCCATTGCCAAAAATGCCGATACAACCTTATCTTTGTGCCTTCAAGCGCAAACCATCACCAATCAGGCAACGGGCAGGGTAGAAACATTTGATATCAACGCCTACAAAAAGACCTGTTTTTTGAACGGCTACGACGATATCGATTACCTGCTAGCCCACCGCGATAAAATAGAACAGTATGAGTCTAATGTCCGATTAGTCGACTTAACGACTCAACGACTAAAATTTCGAGTAGCGAGCGCAGAGGCAAGTTTACTTGACTGTGCCGAGTCACGAGAAATTTCATGAAATGCGAAGCATTGAATAAACACCTAAACGCATGATAACACTACTAGATACAACCCTTCGCGATGGCGAACAAACTTCTGGAGTTTCGTTTGCCAAACAAGAAAAAATGGCAATAGCCCGTCTGTTGCTCGAAGATTTGCGTGTAGACCGCATAGAAGTGGCCTCGGCCAAAGTGTCCGATGGTGAGTTTGCGACCGTAAAAGGCATTGCCGAATGGGCGCGCAAAAACGGATACATAGACCGCGTCGAGGTACTAGGTTTTGTAGATGGCGATGCATCGCTCGAATGGGTAAAAAATGCCGGCGTAACGGTCATGAACTTGCTTTGTAAGGGTTCGCACAAGCATTGCACCATGCAGTTGGGCAAGAAACCCGAAGAACACATTGCTGATATTGCCCAAGTGGTCAATTTAGCGCACGAGTGGGGCATTGGCATCAATGTGTATTTAGAGGATTGGAGCAATGGCATGAAAAACAGCCCCGATTATGTGTTTGCTTTGGTCGATGCCTTGCGCTCGTTGCCCATTCGTCGTTTTATGTTGCCCGATACCTTGGGCGTGTTGAACCCTGCCGAAACAGCATCGTTTTGCCGACAAATGATAGAACGTTACCCCGAATTGTTGTTCGATTTTCATCCACACAACGATTACGATTTGGCGGTTGCCAACGTTTTTGCTGCGGTACAGGCCGGTATTCAGTGTGTACACGTTACCATTAACGGATTGGGCGAAAGAGCGGGCAATGCTGCCTTGTCGAGCGTAGTAGCCGTGTTGCACGACCAACTCGGCCTTTCTACCAACATCAACGAAAAAGAAATAAATCGCATCAGTAAGATTGTCGAAACCTATTCGGCCATCAGGGTGCCAGCCAATAAGCCCATTGTGGGCGAACACGTGTTTACGCAAGTGGCGGGCGTTCATGCCGATGGCGACTTGAAAAGCAACTTGTATTGCAATGCGCTGCTTCCCGAACGATTTGGACGCGAACGCGAATATGCGCTGGGAAAAACATCGGGCAAGGCCAACATCCGACAAAATTTGCGCGCCTTAGGGATTGAACTCGACGAGGCGAGCATGAAAAAAATCACCAATCGCATCATTCAGTTGGGCGAGAAAAAGCAACAAGTCACCACGTTCGATTTGCCTTACATTGTGTCGGATATTTTAAAAAGCGAAAACATCGACGAGAAAGTAAAAGTGCTCAATTATTCGCTTTCGTTTGCACAAGGATTAAAACCCGTAGCCACCGTATCGGTCGAAATTGACGGCAAAACCTACCAAGAATCGTCGGTGGGCGATGGTCAGTACGATGCCTTTATGAAAGCCCTTTGGAGCATCTACGATAGGCTCGATAAGCCGCATCCTATTTTGGCCGACTATACCGTAACCATTCCTCCTGGTGGTCGCACCGATGCCTTTGTGCAAACCCTGATTACCTGGAATATGAACGGTAAGATTGTCAAAACCAATGGTTTAGATGCCGACCAAACGGCGGCGGCGATTAAGGCTACCATTAAAATGCTAAACCTTATTTAGTCGCTTCGCAAGCGAAGCTCCGATTAATCGGTGAATTGGTGAGTTGGTGAATCGTTGAATCTACTAAACAATTAAACGATTGAACGTGAGGGCAAAGCCCGAATAAATCAGCGATTTAACAAGCGACAAGCAACAAGCAACAAGCAACAATTATGAAACTAAACATTGCAGTCCTTGCGGGCGACGGAATTGGTCCCGAAATATCGAAAGTAGGCGTCGATGTATTAAACGCTATTGCTAAAAAGTATAATCATACTTTTTCCTACCAATATGCCCATTGTGGCGCCGAAGCCATTGATTTGTTGGGCGATCCGTTCCCTGCCGAAACCTTGGCTATTTGCCAAAATGCCGATGCCGTGTTTTTTTCGGCAGTAGGGCATCCCAAATTCGATAACGATCCCACCGCCAAAGTGCGCCCCGAACAAGGCCTGCTGGCCATGCGCAAGCAATTGGGATTGTTTGCCAACGTGCGTCCCATTGAGTGTTTCAACAAATTGCTCGATAAATCGCCCATCAAAGCAGAAATTTTAAAAGGAAGCGATTTTATTTGCATTCGTGAGCTAACCGGCGGTATGTATTTTGGCGAAAAATACCAAGACGATAACACGGCCTACGATACCAATTATTACACCCGTCCCGAAATTGAGCGCATCTTAAAAGTAGGGTTTGAATACGCCCTAAAACGTAAAAAACACCTAACGGTGGTAGATAAGGCCAATGTATTAGCATCCAGCCGCTTGTGGCGTCAAATAGCGCAAGAAATGGAACCCATGTATCCCGAAGTAACCGTCGATTACATGTACGTTGATAACGCTGCCATGCGCCTTATTTTATCGCCCACGTTTTTTGATGTGATTGTTACCGAAAATACGTTTGGCGATATTTTAACCGACGAAGCGTCGGTTATATCAGGCTCTATGGGCCTGTTGCCGTCGGCTTCGGTAGGCACCGGTACACCCGTATTTGAACCCATTCACGGTTCGTGGCCCGAAGCCGCCGGCAAAAATATCGCCAATCCATTGGCGCAAATTTTATCGGGCGCCATGTTGCTAGAACACTTTGGATTGCAACAAGAGGGCAAAACCATTCGCCAAGCGGTGCAAGCTTCTATGGATGCAGGCATCGTAACCGCCGATTTGGCAGGAGGGGGCAAAGCCTATTCTACCACCCAAGTAGGCGAGTGGATGTGCTCGTATATAGAAAATCACGCATAACCGCTCCCTGATCCGGTCCCTGAGCTTGTCGACGTGTTGTTGACCAATAGGGAAAAAGGGCGGTTGCTGAGCTTGTCGAAGCATTGTCGAAGGGCATAAAGTATAAATATAACTTATTACAATATGAAAGAATTCTTTGATTTTATTTATTATCACAACACATGGGAAAACTATGTATTTTCCATTGGTATTATTATTTTGGTAGGTCTATTAGGACGCGTAATGATTTGGTTAGAAAAAAAACATTTGCGCAAAATGGCCGAGAAGACACCGACAAAATTTGACGATATGGTGCTCAATGTACTGCAACTTCCCTTTGTTTGCGGTCTTGTTTTAGTGGGTGTATATGTTGCATTGAACGTGTTAGTATTGCCAGAAGAAGTTGCTGCAGATATTTATTTGGCATTTAAAGTATTGTTGATGCTTGATATTGCGTGGGTTCTGAACCGATTCATTTTCAATTTATTGAATAGTTATCTATTGCCTCATGCTACCCAAAATAAAGAAGCGAAAGTAGATGTTAATGTGGTAAAAGCCATGCAGAAAATTATTTCGGCATGTATATGGATTGTGGCGCTTATTATGGCGCTCAGCATGGTGGGTATTGATGTAGCAGCACTGCTTACTACACTGGGTGTTGGTGGTATTGCTTTTGCTTTGGCTGCGCAAGATACCATTAAAAACTTGTTTGGTGGGTTTACCATTTTTGTCGATAAACCCTTTAAGTTGGGCGATCGTATTCAAGTGGCAGGTTTTGACGGTACCGTCGAAGAAATTGGCATGCGAAGCACCCGCATTCGTACCTTGGCAGGTAGGTTGGTAACCATTCCTAACTACAAAATTGTAGACAGCGAAATTGAAAACGTAACGGCCGAGGATGCTCGTAAAATCACCTTAAACCTAGGTTTAACGTACGATACCACTCCCGAATCCATGCAAGAAGCCATGACTTGGTTAAAGGCATTGCCCACACAAATCAGCACCATCAAGCAAGATGTGATTGCTTCTTTTACCACTTACGGCGATTTCTCGTTGGGTATTACCTTTATTTATTATATCAAGAGCAGGGCAGACATTTTCGAAACCCAAAGCCAAGTGAATTTAACCATCCTAAAGCACTTTAACGAAAAAGGTTGGAACTTTGCCTTCCCAACCCAAACTATTTATACGGTAAAATAGTCGTTTGTTGCTAGTTTTGCATTAGCATAAAGAAGGTCTTGTATCGCGATACAAGACCTTCTTTGGCAATATTATCCCATTCTTTAGAATTTCGATTTTACATAGGTCCCTGAGCTTGTCGAAGGGTCTTACAAAATCGCACTAGGCGGAATATTCAATTTAGAAAACGCAAAGAGTTTACGGTTACCTTCTAAGCGAACTTGTGAAATAATTGCACAGGTTGAACATTCTTCTAATTCTTTAGTAGCATAGATGTTTTTTGTATGCTTAACAATTGATGTTCTATTCACATCAAATAGCTCTGCCATTTGTGCCAGCGTCAGCCATACCGTCTCATTCTCCAAACGAACTTCAAGACTTATTGTGTCGGCCTTTTCGTTGAGGCGATGCAACCCAAATCTAGAACCTTCTAAAAATAGCATCCCAAGCATCGCTTTTTTTAGACTCTTCTAGTAGAAATTTACCTTTATCGTACGATTTCTCAACATCTTTCAGTATATTTGCAGTGCCAATAGAGAAACCGTTACGATAGGTAAAGTTAGTGCGTTGGTTGCCAAATATAGAGTTGTTTGATAAATTATCAAGCAACTCTATTTCTATTACTTCAAAAGTATAAGGTTTATTAGGTGTTGAGTAATCCTTATGTTCAATAATTGTTATTTTAATTCGATAGATTTTATTTAATATAGTTATAGCCCCATAAAAACGGTGAATTAAAACATCTTTATTAATAGGGTTTTCTACACTTCTAACTCCATTTATTTTGGTATAATCTGCATGAATTTCAGTTTCTATACTAGCGTCTATAATTGTAGGTAAAACCTTTAATGCAGATAAATGTACAAATATATTTACACTTTTATTAGTTGTTGATGGTTGTAAATATTTGTGAATAGCTTTTCTACTTATTTGGTATTCAAACTTATCTATATTAGTTAAGTATGATGTGTATTTGCCAACTAGATGCTTTTCTGCCCATTTTTGTGCTTCTTTAAGTGGTTTATCACTCTTAAAATCGTGCGGCTCTATTTGTAGTATCTCTAGATAACTATCATTTAAGTATGGCATAACAATGCCTTTGGTTTCTTCTGCAAGTTTTTGGATGCGGTCAAATTCTTTTTGCGGATTTCTAGCGTAATAGCTTACAAAGGGTTCATTTCCAAATAATGTGTTTTGGGTTGTAGGGTTGTAATTTTTCATGATGAAAAAGATTAGTAATTAAGTGATATATCGCAGAGTAATTTGGGGATGCTCTGTGATGTTGTTTTCTGCGTACAAAGGTACAAAATAATCAATGATGTGCAAAAAATAGGTGCAACACGTAGGCCCGCACGGCTCGTGTGTCCGCAAAGCACCCGTGGTGTGTTTTTATATAAATTCAGATTATAATTATGATACCCACATGGTATCTTTTCAATAATATTTTTTAACTTTGCAATTAGTCCTACGCCGATGCTTTGCGCTATGCAAAGCGGGTGGGTGGGACGTACATATTAAAAGGCGTTTACTACGCTTTGGTTTTGACACCTTGAAACTTCGCAACTTTTAAGATTATCTGTCAAAAACAAAGCAACGTGAATGCCCCTAGGTGTGTATTCTCATATCTACACGTAACCTAATGTAGGGACATGGTGTACCATGTCCGCTAATAAAGGG
>CAJGDW010000027.1 GCA_904502115.1 Paludibacteraceae bacterium
ATTAAAACCTTGGCACAATTAATCGATAGCAAATACAGCCGTATTCAATTTACCCCCGATTTGCTACCAGCCGACGTGTTGGGTACCATGATTTACAGCCAAAAAACAGAAGAATTCATGGTGAAAAAAGGGCCTATCTTTGCCAACTTTATTTTGGCCGACGAAATTAACCGTGCTCCAGCCAAAGTACAAAGTGCTTTGCTAGAGGCCATGCAAGAACGTCAAGTTACCTTGGCAGATACTACTTACAAATTAGACGATCCTTTCTTGGTTTTGGCTACCCAAAACCCCATTGAACAAGAAGGTACCTATCCACTTCCCGAAGCGCAAGTAGACCGTTTCATGCTAAAAGTAGTGGTTTCTTATCCTCGTTTAGAAGAAGAAAGACTCATTATTCGTCAAAACATTGGTGCAAAACCAGAACCTATTAAGCCCATTATTAAACCCGAAGAAATTATTGAGGCACGCAATACCGTTCGCGAAATTTACTTGGACGAGAAAATTGAAAAATACATTTTGGATATTGTGTTTGCTACCCGCGATCCTCAAGCTTACGGCTTGAGCAACTTAAAAGGTATGATTGCATTTGGTGGTTCGCCTCGTGCTTCTATCAGCTTGGCAACCGCAGCACGTTCTTATGCCTTTATCAAACACCGTGGCTACGTGATTCCAGAAGACGTGCGTGCCGTTTGTCACGACGTTTTGCGTCACCGTATTGGCTTAACCTACGAGGCAGAAGCGAATAACATCACCACCGAGGATGTGATTAGCGAAATCCTAAACATCGTAGAGGTTCCTTAATAAGTTAGGAGTTAGGAATTAGGAGTTAGGAGTTTAAGATATGTTGAGAATCCTAAGTCCTTGTTCTTTCTTCTCAACTTTAAAATCAATATTATTTAGTAATAAATTTTAAAATTCATTTTATGAGTAAGGTGTTAACTCCTCACTCCTCACTCCTCATTCCTAACTGTTAGAAGTGGAAACAAACGAATTATTAAAAAAAGTACGTCAGATTGAGATTAAAACCCGTGGGTTGTCTCAAAACATCTTTGCAGGGCAGTACCACTCGGCCTTTAAGGGGCGTGGTATGTCGTTTGCCGAGGTGCGCGAGTACCAAATGGGCGACGATATCAGAAGCATCGATTGGAACGTTACCGCTCGTTTTAATCACCCATACGTAAAGGTGTTTGAAGAAGAGCGCGAACTTACCTTTATGTTGCTCATTGACGTATCGGGTAGTAGCGATTTTGGTACCGTTGGACAATCCAAACGTTCCGTTATAACCGAAATTGCTGCAACATTGGCTTTTTCGTCGTTGCAAAACAACGATAAAATTGGGGTTATCTTTTTCTCCGATAAAATAGAGAAATTTATCGCACCCCAAAAAGGCAAAAAACACGTGTTGTACATCATCCGTGAACTAATCGATTTTAAGCCAGAAAGCAACAAAACCGATGTTTCAGTAGCCTTGCAATACTTTGCCAACGTTATTAAGAAACGTTGTACAGCCTTTATGATATCGGATTTTATGTCGCCCGACTTTGAAAAAGCCCTAATGATTGCTGCTAAAAAGCACGACTTGGTGGCTATGCAAGTGTACGATGTGCGCGATGCCGATTTGCCCGATGTAGGTTGGGTAAAAATGAAAGATGCCGAAACAGGTCAAGCCATGTATGTGGATACATCGAGCGTAGAGGTACGTTTACGCTACAACAACCACTGGAAAAATCATCAACACGATTTGCAAAATCAAATGGCTAAAAATAGAGTCGATATGGTTTCTATTCGTACCGACGAAGATTATGTAAAAGCACTGATAACTTTATTTAGAATGAGAGGTTAGTATGAAATTTCGCTTATTTATCCTTTTCTTCGTAATGGTGCAAGCCGTTATGGCACAGTCCTTTACAGTAAGTAGTACAATCGATTCTACTTCTATCCGCATAGGTGAACAAACGCTTTATAAATTGTCGGTAACTCAACCTTCTGACATGGTGGTTGTTGTACCCAATTTAAAAGATTCCTTGGTAAAAGGTGTAGAAATTATAGAAAAACAAAAGGCAGATACCGTAAGTTTAGCGGATAAAAAGATTTGCGTTACCAATAATTTCTTAGTTACTTCGTTCGATAGTGGATTTTACGTTATTCCCGCCTATACTTGTGTAGCAAATGGCGATACAGTTATGTCTAATACCGTTACTTTGGATGTAACTACTGTGAAATTAGACGAAAAATCAGAAGAAATCAAAGCAATTAAACCTGAAATGAAGGCTCCTTTCTCTTGGACAGAGGTTGCTATATGGAGTGGTTTTGCATTGTCTGGTTTATTGCTTTTGGCCGCTGTGGTTCTTATTGTAGTCCATTTTATTCGCAAAAGGAAACCTCGTGTTAAACCTGCAGTTGTTCAACCCAAGATTGCTCCTCACGTTTTGGCACTCAGTCAGTTAGCAAAAATGAAGGAAGAAAAAGCATGGTTTGTGAGCGATGTTAAGGGGTATTATACCAACCTTACCGATGTGTTGCGTACTTATTGCCACGGTCAATTTGGTATCAATGCCATGGAACTTACCACCGACGAAATTTTGTCTTTGGTAAAGAAAGAGCCTGCACTCTCGGATGTTCGATCGTTAATTGCACGCATACTTGAATTGGCAGATTTGGTAAAATTTGCCAAAGTGATTCCAGTAGAACACGAAAACGAACAATGCCTATTAGATGCTTTTGAGATAGTAGAAAAAACAAAACCCCAAGAGGACAATAAACAAGTATGACCTTTGAACATCCCTATTATTTACTATTGTTGTTGGTGTTAATACCAATCATAGTTTACTATATTATCAAGCAACATGCGTTGACGGCAGAAATTCGTTTCTCGTCGTTAGAAGCTTTCGGTAATGTCAAAAAATCGTACAAACATTACTTGCGTCATTTGCCTTTTGTATTGCGTATGTTGGCATTTGTAGCCCTTATTATAGCATTGGCGCGCCCACAAAAGAGCGATAGTTGGAGCAAAGAAACAACCGAAGGCATCGATATTGTGTTATCCATTGATGTATCGGGTAGTATGTTAGCAGAAGATTTGAAACCCAATCGTTTGGAAGCTGCCAAAGAAGTTGCAGTTAGTTTTATTTCCGATAGAGAGAACGATAACATTGGTTTGGTGGCATTTGCTGCCAAAAGTTTGACACAATGTCCCCTTACTATCAATCACAAAGACTTAATCAACAAAGCAAATGATTTAAAGTGCGGCATGCTAGAAGACGGAACTGCTATTGGTTCTGGCATTGTAACTGCAGTTAACCGCATTAAAGATAGTCAAGCCAAATCGAAAGTGATTATTTTGCTAACCGACGGTTCGAATAACCGTGGTCAAGTAACCCCTATAACCGCTGCAGAAATTGCAAAAGAATTTGGCATACGTATCTATACCGTTGGTGTAGGAAGTAAAGGTAAAGCACCTTATCCCGTACAAACTCCTTTTGGTATTCAGAATCAATATGTTGATGTAGATATAGATGAGCCTACATTGCAACAAATAGCAAAAACAACGGGGGGTGTTTACTTCCGCGCAACCGACAATAAGACTTTGCAAGAGATTTACAAAGAAATTGACTTGTTAGAGAAAAGCAAAATAAGTGTTACCAATCATCACAAAAAAGAAGAGTTGTATCATTGGTTTGTTTTAGCTTTACTTGCTTGTTTGTTGAGCGAAATGTTGTTGCGTCAAACCGTGTTTAAATCCATTCCATAAGTGTATTGTTTAAAAACAATCAACCATGTTTAAATTTGCACATCCCGAATTTTTATACGGCCTATTGGTAATTCCGTTGCTAGTAGGACTTTTCTACTATAGTTTGGCAAAAAAATCCAAACGCCTAAAACGCCTTGGCGATAAAAAAATGTTGGCAATGTTGATGCCCAATGTATCTCATTGGCGTCCACGAGTAAAATTTTATATTCTGTTAGTTGCCATTGCGCTCTCTGTTTTTATGATGGCAGGTCCTCAATTTGGTTCTAAACTAGAAAAGATAAAACGTACAGGAGTAGAACTGGTTCTTGCTGTCGATGTATCTAACTCGATGTTGGCAGAAGACGTGTCGCCCAGTCGTATGGATCGCACCAAACACTTGTTATCTCGTCTAATCGATGAACTAAAAGACGATAAAGTTGCGTTGTTGGTATTTGCCGGTGAATCGGATGTACACATGCCCATGACCGTCGATGGATCGTCTGCTAAACTATACCTTAATAGTATTCATCCTGGAATGCTTGCCGTACAAGGTACAGACATTGCTTCGGCACTTCAGTTGTCGATGGGTTTATTCTCGCAAAGTAAAGAAACGAGTAAAAGCATCATTGTTATTACCGATGGTGAAAACCACGACGGTGATGCTATTGCCATGGCAAAACAGGTGGTAGAAAAAGGTATAACAGTTAATGTGATGGGCGTAGGAACCGCACAAGGTGCTCCTATTCCTATTGCAGGAACCTCTAATTTTCGTCGCGATAAAGATGGTAATGTAGTTGTTACCAAGTTGAACGAACAGATGTGTCAAGAGGTTGCATCGGCAGGTAATGGCGTTTACATGCATGTTGACAACTCGGTTACAGCTGTTAATCAGTTGAAAGAGGAATTGGATAAATTAGAAAAAACAGAGATGGAACAAATGGTCTATACCGAATATAATGAACAATATGATGTTATAGGTTGGATAGTTTTTGTACTTTTGTTGCTCGAAGTTTTGCTATTAGAAAGAAAGAACCCATTATTCAAGAATTTCAAACTTTTTTAAGATGAGACAAATACTTGTAATAAGTTTGTTTTTGTACTGTGGAGTCGTTTTCGCATACAAAGCCAATCCTGGAATTAGGGAAGGTAATGAGGCAATGGAAAATGGACAGTATAAAGAAGCCGAAGGAAAATACGAAGATGCGATAAAGAAAGATAGAAACTCAGTAGAGAGTTACTATAATTTGGGTAATGCACAATATAAACAAGAGAAATACGAAGAAGCAATGTTGAACTATAAAAGTGCACTATCTCTGACAAACGATAACCAGCAAAAATCTACCATTTATCATAATTTGGGCAACACCTGTTACAAGTTAGAGGATTATCAGGGTAGTGTAGAGGCTTACAAAAACGCGTTGCGATTAAATCCAAAAGACGAAGAAACGCGTTATAATTTAGCCATGGCACAACAAAAACTAAATTCTACTGGTGGTGGCGGTGGTCAGGATGATAAAAATGAAGACAAAAAAGAAGACCAACAACAGCAGCAAGAGCAACAGCAGCAGCAACAGCAACAGCAACAGCAAGAGCAACAACAAGAGCAAAATCCTGATCAGATGACAAAAGAGCAAACACAACGTATATTGGATGCTTATTTAGAAGAAGAACAAGAAGAACAAGAAAAACAAAGGATACCTGTTCAACCTAAGAAGAAATATGAGAAAGACTGGTAATTTGAAAAAAATAGGACTGTTTTGGTGCTTGCTAATAGCCTGTTCTACAACGCTATTGGCAGACGAAGTGTCGTTTACCGCAGAGGCTCCGCAAAGTGTTGTCGCCAATCAACAATTTAAGTTGGTATATACGGTAAATCGCGAGAGCAAAGACTTGCGTGTTCCAGATATGCCCGATTTTGATATAATAATGGGGCCTTCTACCTCCCGACAACAAAGTGTACAATTTATAAATGGACAGCAAACAAGTTCCTTTAAACAAAAATACACCTATATTTTAAGTGCACCCAATGCAGGAACCTATACCATACAACCAGCTTCTATATCGGTAAATGGAAAGAAATACACTTCGCAAAAACTTACCATAAAGGTTTTGCCCCCCGATAAGGCGTCGGAACTGGACAATAATACAGGTTCGTCAGCAAGTAGAACATCGTCAAGGATACCATCTTCCAAACAGACTTTTATTAGACCTATCTTTTCCAAAACCAAGGTATACCAGCAAGAAGCCATTTTGCTTACTTACGAGTTGTATACAATCGATAATGTTGTAAACATTGCCGATGCTAAATTCCCAGAATACAACGGATTTTATACAGAAGAAATAGAACTATCGCCCACACGTTCCTTTGTTTTAAAAAATTACGACGGATACAATTACAACACTATTGTTCTTAAACAAATATTGTTGTTCCCACAAAATGCAGGCGAAATTACCATTGATGGTGGTACGGTAGATATCATTGTACGTGTTGTCAACAATCAATACGGAAATAACCCTTTTGCCGGATATTTTGATACTTACCAAGATGTCAAAAAACGCATCACCTTTAAACCTACTACTATTACGGTAAATGCGTTGCCCAAAGGAGCACCCAGCGGTTTTAATGGGGCAGTAGGTCAGTTTAATTTGAAATCTACTTTGTCGGCAGCAGAAGTAAGTGCTAACGATGCAGTTACCTTAAAAGTTAATGTATCGGGTAATGGCAATTTGAAATTACTAAAAATGCCCGAGATTAAATTCCCCGCCGATTTTGAGGTGTACGATCCCAAAGTAGACAACAATATTAAGGTGTCTACCAATGGAATGACGGGCAGTAAAACGGTAGAGTACATAGCGATACCTCGTTTTGCAGGTTCATTTACCGTTCCTTCTGCTCAGTTTGTTTACTTTGATCCGAAAGAAGCCAAGTATAAAACCTTGCAAACAGAAGAATATACCATTCAGGTGTCACCTAATGCTAACAAAACTTCTACCGCTCCTACCGCACCAGCAGGTGTAAATAAAGAAAAAGTAAAAAATATTGGTAACGATATACGCTTTATTCGTAATGGTGGCGATGCTGGATTAGGTAGTACGGTTGCTTCATTTTACGGAACAGATGCATATTATATGGCGTATGTGATACCCTTGTTGGTGTTTGTGTTGGTATTGTTGGTGTTACAAAAACAAGCCAGAGAAAATGCCAATTTGGTTCGAGTAAAAAATAAACGTGCTAATAAGTTAGCACGTAAGCGTTTAAAATCTGCTGCACTATACATGAAAGCAGGCGATAAAGAACATTTTTACGAAGCAATTGTACAAGCATTGTGGGGATATACAGCAGATAAACTCAACATAAGTTTGGCAAATTTGTCAAAAGACAATGTGCAAGAAAAATTGTTACTAAAAGGAGCTACAAAAGAAATAGTCGATAATTTTGTTCAAATTTTATCCGATTGTGAATATGCTCGATATGCACCTATTGTAGATGAATCGTTCTCTTTGGAAAAGGATTACAACAAGGCTGCCGAGTTAATAGGTCAATTAGAAAATGCAATAAAATAGCAGACGATGAAACACAAAATATACATCCTATTATTAGCCGTAATGGCTGTTGTGTTGCCCGTAAATGCGGCAACGATGGCAGAAGCAGATGCATTGTATGCCGCGGGTGATTTTTCGCAGGCCGCAGTTCAATACGAATCGATTGTGGCCACAGGCATGGAATCGGCCGATTTGTATTACAATTTGGGCAATGCTTATTACCGCATGGGCAAAATTGCCGATGCCATTATCAATTACGAACGTGCATTGCGTATAGATGCCAATCACGAAGATGCGTTGCACAACCTTGCTTTTGTAGAACGCTTAACAGTCGATAAAATAGACCCTGTAGAAACCATCTTTTTAGTGGATTGGTGGAAGGCTATATGTAGAGTAATGACACCCGATGCTTGGGCATATACCAGTGTGGCATTGTTTGTGCTTTGTTTGTTATCAATTGGTTTTATGCTCTTCTCGAAAGTAATGTGGATGCGTAAAACAGGTTTTTCGGTAGCAGTAGTAGCGTTGTTTTTTACCGTTGTAACGGCATTTTGTGCATCGTCGCGTCAGGCAGAACTAGACGATAAGTCAAAAGCAGTTATCTATGTACCAACGGTAACCATCAAAAGTTCGCCCGACGAAGCAGGCAAAGAACTCTTTATTTTGCACGAGGGCACACGCGTTATCATTAAATCGTCGTTAGATAAATGGGTCGAGATACAAACCGAAGCAGGTAGCATAGGTTGGTTACCCGCGTCTTCTATTGTTGTCATATAATATGCTAGATACGTTAATTGAATGGGATAAAGAATTGCTTTTGGCAATAAACGGGTGGAATAGTCCGTTTTTTGACGAAGTGATGTTTTATGTGTCCGATCGTTTTGTTTGGTTGGCCTTTTACTTTTCTTTGTTATATGCATTGGTGCGTGCCAAACGAAAGGATGCTATTTACGGTGTATTGGCCGTTGCTTTAACCGTTTTGTTGGCCGATCAGTTTGCCTCGGGCTTTTGCAAACCATTCTTTGAACGCTTGCGTCCTACACACGATCCTACCATGCAACCTTACGTACATTTGGTGCATAACCATTTGAGCAGTATGTTCGGTTTTTGTTCTTCGCACGCATCCAATACCTGTGGCATAGCGGTGCTAACTGTCCTTATCTTTAGAAATAAGAAATACACCTACATGGTAGCCTCGTGGGCATTGCTCAATTGCTATTCGCGCATGTACATGGGTGTACATTATCCAGGCGATATTTTGTGTGGTGCCTTGGCGGGTATGCTTATTGGTTATCTTTGCTATCGCTTGTATATGTGGGCTGTAACACGTAAATGGCAACTGCCAACAAAACCCTCTATACACCTTCAACCAATCGATAAAACCGCTGTACTTGTAATTGCCTCTGTATATGCACTTACATGGTTGGGTATTCTGCTTAACGCTACCTGGTGTGTGCTATAATTTTTAGGTCTGCCTAAAAATGCGTATATTTGCCCCCGAAATAAAAACAGAAAATAGTAAAAAATGAAAAAAGCATTTGTTTTTCCTGGTCAAGGAGCTCAATTCTCTGGAATGGGCAAAGATATGTACGAACAATCTGCCTTGGCAAAAGAATTATTTGAAAAAGCAAACGAAATTCTAGGTTTTCGTATTACCGACATTATGTTTGAAGGTAGCGACGAAGACCTACGTCAAACCAAAGTAACCCAACCTGCTGTATTCTTGCATTCGGTTATTTTGGCCAAAACATACGCCGAAAAATTTGAACCCAGCATGGTTGCTGGTCACTCGTTGGGCGAATTTTCTGCCCTTGTTGCCGCTGGCGCTTTGAGTTTTGAAGATGGTTTGGTGTTGGTATCAAAACGTGCCATGGCCATGCAAAAAGCCTGCGAATTGCAACCTTCTACCATGGCAGCTATCATTGGTTTGTCAGACGAAAAAGTAGAAGAAATTTGTGCTTCGATAGATGGAGTAGTAGTGCCTGCAAACTATAACTGCCCAGGTCAATTGGTTATTTCTGGTTCTATGGAAGCCATCGATGCTGCCTGCGAGAAACTAAAAGAAGCCGGAGCAAAACGTGCCTTGAAATTGTCGGTAGGTGGCGCATTCCACTCTCCTTTGATGCAACCCGCACAAGAAGAATTGGCCGCTGCTATTGATCAAGCTCAATTTATGACTCCTATTTGCCCTGTTTACCAAAACGTAAGTACCCAAGGCGAAACCGATCCTGCTGTTATTAAAGCCAACTTGGTAAAACAACTTACCTCGCCTGTTAAATGGACCCAATCGGTACAAAACATGATTGCCGATGGTGCTGAACAATTTGTAGAGGTAGGTCCTGGCAGCGTATTGCAAGGTTTGGTGAAGAAAATTCAAAAGGATATGCCTGCTACTTCTATCCAAGAACTGTAATCGACTTATTTTAAAGACGAACTTTCCTCTCAACCCACGCAGTGGGTAGTACTTCATAATAGGCAGGTCTTGCGTAAGCAAGGCCTGTTTTTTTTGCACCTCGGCATAAAAAAATAAGTAAACTTATTTTTGGTTCTGCGCTCGGTTTGTATTATCTTTACCTAACATTACTGCACCTTATGACACGATATAACCTAGAAGATAATGCAAAACTATTTGAGGCGTTTAAAACCAATAACAACCGCCTTATTGAAGCATACTACTTAGGCCTTAAAACCGAATTCATAAAGAACTTAAATTTACGCTACAATTGTATTCCTGCCGATTTGCTAAAAGATATTTACCAAGATGCTTTTGTTGAATTGGGCGAAAAAATCATATCGGGCAAACTAAAAGAGTCGGACTTAACCGTTCCAGTAGGCGCTTATTTGTTTGGTATGGGCAAAAAGATAGCACACAAATACGTTAAACCAGAAGAAATTTCTTCTGACGATGATACCCTAAACGATAGGTGTGTTGCTTCCAATAGTGATGCCTATTTTAGTGACAACGACCGTGAACTAATACAGGAATATGTTGCCAAAGTAGCCGAACCTTGTAGCACGGTGTTGCGTCTGTTTTATTTTGAAGATTACACCATGTTTGGCATTGCTAAACGGATGAATTATAAATCGGAAGACGTGGCTAAAACGCGTAAAAATAAGTGCATGACCAAATTAAAAGAAATCATAAAGAAAGGATGGTATGGACAATTTGATGCTGACAGAAACCATAGATAGGTACCTTGCAGGCCAGATGTCTGATAAGGAGCGTCAAGCCTTTCAAGAAAAAATAGAAGAAGATGCGGATTTGTGTAGCGAAGTAGAGTTACAACGCGAGGTTATTAGTGCTATTCGCAGGCAAGCTTTGCGCAACAAAGTCAATGCGTTCGAGCAAAATAGAAAGAAGCGAACGGTGGCTAAGTGGGCAGCTTACGTATTGGTTCCATTGGCTGTAGCGGCGTGTATGGCGGCCTGTATAGTGCTTCCACAAGTAGATAGGGTAAAACAAATAGGTGCCGATGTTAGTCTTTATGCTGCTGCAACAGACGAAATCTCGATAGCTTATGCTTCGCTAAAAGGGCAAAGCCAAGTAAGCGACATTATTTTATCGGCCAATCACTTAATGAAGCAGCAACAATATGCTAAGGCCGATGAAGTATTGGTAAAAGGCTTAGAACAAGTAGCAACTATTACTAAAGAAAACGTTCAGCTATGGTATGCCAAAGAAGATATGCTGTACATGCGTGCCTTGTGTGCCATTAAACAGCATAGCGTGTATCGTACTAGGTACTTACTATGGCAAGTGATTCAAATGAATGCTACCCACAAAGATGCGGCTGAACAGTTACTAAAACAGATTAAAGAGGGCAAATGAAAAAACAAATTGTTTTATTTTTGGTATGGATAGGTGCCCTGTTTCCCACCATGGCGCATAAATATGCCTTGGTTATAGGCATTGGCAATTATCCCGATGTAGATTATGGATGGTGCACCATTAATGGCAATAACGATATTGCTATTGTGCAAGAAATGCTACTAGCAAACGGTTTTAAAAGCGACCATATTTTTACCTTATGCGATGCCAATGCTACTTATAACCATATTTTAGACAATTTGGCTGCTCTTACCAATAAACTACAGCAAGGCGATAGGGTGTATATCCATTTTTCGGGCCATGGCCAACAAATTACCGATTTAGACGGCGATGAAAAAGACGGGTACGACGAAGCTTGGATTCCTTACGATGCCTTGCAAGAACCTACCTCTTATTACCATGGCGAAAAGCACTTAACAGACGATATTATCAATAAGCAACTGCATTTGATGCGTCAAAAAGTAGGGGCAGCAGGTAGTATAGTGGTGGTGATAGATGCCTGCCATAGTGGTACAGCAACGCGCGATATATCGGATAGTAGTATAGTGCGGGGATCTACTGCTAAGTTTACGTTGAGCGCAAAACCGTTGCCTTTTACCCAAGAACGCCCCATAGAATGGATATCCATAGCAGCATGTTCCGATGACGAGGTAAACAGGCAGTGTAGGGTAGAGGGGAATCATTATGGTTCGTTAAGCTATGTGTTGTATACCTTGCGTCATCAATTATCCAACCTTACACTTTCTGCCTTAACGGCTAAACTGGCCCAACAAGTAACCTATCCATTGGTGGCCCGTCCGCAAACACCCACCGTAGAATACAGCGGAAGCAATCAGCAACTTGTATTTCCATGAAACGTTATGTAGCCATATTGTGCTATTTGTTAGTAAGCGTGGGAAGTTTTGCCCAAGTTACAACAGAAACGCTAAAAATGAAGATGGAAGCTGCCAATCAGATGACAGATAATCCCATGGCTTTTTTAGCTGTTATGCCCGATTTGGTTGCTTATTACGAACAAAACAGCATTGTAGATCCAAACTACGTAACCTGCTTGGTATATTTGGGCGCTTATTATCATGCTACTTTCGAAGAACAGCAAGCGCTGGCTACCTACGCCAAGGCCACCACTATATTGCAACAAAAACCGTATCTACAACAACAAGTACCAGCCGATGTTTTGGCGCTTTTGCACGATGCTCAAACCAGTTTGGCATACAGAAATAAAGCGGTTAAAGACCAACTATCTACCTTGTTTCTTGAAGGTAAATATACCCAATTTTTTAAGCAAGTAGAACCCTATTTGCAAAGCAGAATGGCCTATATGTCTAATGCGTATTTTTCTGTTTCAGAAAAAAATAGGTACAAGATGGCTACTTATTTTGATAAGGATTTGTATTTTCATTACTTGCTATCGGCTATCTATTCCTCTAAGGATGCGTCGGCAACCGGTTTTTTGTACGATTATATTCTGTTTTACAAGCAGCTGCAACTACGCACTGCACAGCAAATAACCCAGGGTATCGAAAAAAGTGGAGACCAAACACTGTTGGACTATTACAACCAGTATAAAAAGATAGAGAAGCAGTTGGCTAATTCAAATCCACCTGCCGGCTTGCCCACCGATAGTTTGCGCAACCAGTTAGACCATCTAGGCAGTTTGTTGGCTTTGCAAAGTCAATTATTTGCCGATACACAAGATGTAACCTGGAAAGATATTCAGAAAGCCTTAAAAGAAGGAGAGGCTGCAGTAGAGTTTGTTGAATTCCATTTTTTTAAGGGCGAACTGCCACAAGTGCTAAATGTGTATGCCGCTTTAATCATTACTAAAGATTGTTCTACCCCTATTTTTAAGCTAGTAAACACCAAAAGCAACCTAACCGAACTAGAAGTTGATAAACAAAGCGATTGGTACGATGTTAATACGTACGGCAATGTCATGGCGCAGTTGTTTTGGCGCGATTTATTGTTTTATTTTAACGACGAAAAGTTAAGTACTATTTATTTTTCGCCCGATGGTATGCTTCATACCTTGGCCATAGAAACCTTGCCGTATTCGTACACCGAAACAACAGGACAGCATTTTAATATGTACCGGTTAAGTTCTACGCGCAATTTAGTAAGTATACCCACATACAAAGTGCCTAAAACAGCTGTGTTGTACGGCGATTTGGCCTATCGACTCTCTTACCAAAGCATGCAAAAAGCAGGTACTACTAGGGGGAGTGTTTATCCGCTTCCAGCCACTAGGCAAGAGGTGGATACCATTGCATCTATCTTAAAAGCAGAACAATACCGTGTAACGTGTTTGTCTAAAGAACAAGGAACCGAACAATCCGTAAAAAAAATGGATGGTAAAAGTCCTACTATCTTGCATTTTGCCACACATGGTTTTGTTGCGCAAGAAGCAGGCGTTGATGTCATGAAAAATACAGGCCTTATCATGGCCTACGGTGCCCGAAAATGGGAAGGTAAAAGCGTTCCTTTGGGTGTAGACGATGGTATTTTAACGGCTGCCGAGATAGAAACCTTAGATTTGTCGGGTACAGATATTGTGGTGCTATCTGCTTGCAATACAGCCTTGGGCGATGTTACCCCCGAGGGTATATGGGGATTGCAGCGCGCCTTTAAAAAAGCAGGCGTTAATACCGTTGTGATGTCGCTTTGGCAAGTGGACGACAAAGCGACTGCCCTGTTTATGCACTATTTGTACGAAGGTTTTGTGGTGCCCATGAATTATTATACTTCCTATCCACTTAAACGTAAAGAGTATTACGTGCAAAATGCCTTTCGTAACGCCCAATTCTTAATGAGCCAACATCCTACTTATTCAGATCCTTACTACTGGGCATCGTTTATAGTGGTTGACTAATCGACTAATCGGCGAATCAATCCTATTCGGTCCCTGAGCTTGTCGAAGGGCCCGAATAATCGTTAAATCGTTTAGTCGTTTAGGCGTTGAGCCGATGCCAAAGATATTAAAGTGCCCAGCATTGATTATGCCGAGGCATTCAACTCGCACTAAAAGACAAAAAAAATACGGTGCGTTTGCACCGTATTCTTTTTATATAAAGTTGGTTGATTAAGCGTTAACTTTAGCCATGTGAGCGATAAGTTCCAACACTTTGTTAGAGTAACCAATTTCGTTGTCGTACCAAGATACAACTTTAACGAATGAGTCGGTCAATTGGATACCAGCTTTAGCGTCGAAGATAGAAGTACGGGTGTCACCCAAGAAGTCAGAAGAAACAACTTCTTCGTTGGTGTAACCTAGTACGCCTTTCAATTCGCCTTCAGAAGCAGCTTTCATAGCTTCGCAAATTTCTGCGTAAGTAGCAGGTTTTGCCAAGTTAACGGTCAAGTCAACTACTGATACGTCCAAAGTAGGAACGCGGAATGCCATACCAGTCAATTTACCGTTCAATTCAGGAATAACTTTACCTACAGCTTTAGCAGCACCGGTAGAAGAAGGGATGATGTTGCCAGCAGCAGCACGACCACCTCTCCAGTCTTTCAAAGAAGGACCGTCAACGGTTTTTTGAGTAGCAGTAGTAGCGTGTACAGTAGTCATAAGACCTTCTTTGATACCCCATTTGTCGTTCAATACTTTTGCGATAGGAGCCAAGCAGTTGGTGGTGCAAGAAGCGTTAGAAACGAATTGAGTACCTTTAACATATTTGTCGAAGTTTACGCCGCAAACGAACATTGGGGTGTCGTCTTTAGAAGGAGCTGACATAACTACGTATTTAGCACCAGCTTCGATGTGAGCTTGAGCTTTGTCTTTGCTCAAGAACAAACCGGTAGATTCAACTACGTATTCAGCACCAACTTCGTCCCATTTCAAATCAGCTGGGTTACGTTCTGCGGTGATGCGGATAGATTTACCGTTTACAATAAGTTTGCTGTTTTCAACGTCAGCTTCGATAGTGCCGTCAAATTGTCCGTGCATGGTGTCATATTTTAGCATATAAGCCAAATAATCAACTGGGCACAAGTCGTTGATACCAACAATTTCGATGTCGTTTCTGGTTTGCGCAGCGCGGAAAACGAAACGTCCGATACGGCCAAAGCCGTTAATACCTACTTTAATCATGTTTTTAATTGTTTATAAAGTTTGAAAATCAGAAAATTCCAACGCAAAATTACGTTTTTTTGAAAATTTCGCCAAATAAAAACACCTATTTTATTAACAATGAGCAAAAAAAATGCTTTATGCTACTGTTTCGGTGCTATTTTGGGTATCTGCTTGTGCAAATGCGCAATCGCAACTGCTACCGCAACTTGCTAATACTAAAAGGGTTATCACTGCTAAAACCCATGCTGCTACTTTCTTTGTCATAATTTCGTAATTTTTGTGTTTTTAATAGATTGCAAATATACATATTTTTTTTGACTAATCGACTAATCGGTGAAAGTTGCGAGTAAGCGAGAGAAGAAGCAATGTTTACATTGATTATTCCGAGCATGAGCAACTTCATGAGGGCGAAGCCCGAATAATCGTTAAATCGTTTAGTCGTTTAGTCGTTTAGTCGTTTAGGCGATTCAATCTGACGACATTTGGTGGAGGTCGGAAAAAGATTTATATGTGCAAAAACGTTAAGCAAAATGTGTTGTTTGAGCGAAGCGAGTTCACATTTTGTAGTTTTTGTATGTGTAAATCCCGACCGGAAAC
>CAJGDW010000028.1 GCA_904502115.1 Paludibacteraceae bacterium
ACAATGAGGACATCTTTCGCGACGCGTTTTTGCCATAAAAAAATAACTTTGATGAAAACGATTTCATCAAAGTTATTGTATCTAATTGTAATTTAGAGTATTACAAGGATTTTACCAACCATTTTTGGCAATTATACCAGATTTTTTATGACTATCGACAAGTAACTATCGACAATTATTTGTTTACTTGGAATTTGTTGATGCCATCGCGCAAGAAACCAACAATTTGGTTAGCAGCAGCAATACCAGCATTGATGTTTGCTTCGGCTGTTTGAGCACCCATTTTTTTAGGAGTAGCAAAGTAACGACCAGCAAATTTTTCAGCAAATTCTGCGTTAGCAGCAGGCATAATGTCTGTCATGTAACGGAAATCGCAACGGTCTTCCATCAATTTGATTACTTCGGCTTCGTTGATTACTTCTTTACGAGCGGTGTTAACCAACATAGCGCCTTTAGGCATTTTGTTTAACAAATCGTAATTGATAGAGTTTTTGGTTTCTGCAGTAGCAGGAATGTGCAACGATACCACTTGGCAAGTGCTGTACAATTCTTCTACAGAATTTAGTGCAATAACACCATCTTTTTCAATTACTTCTTTTGGGCAGAAAGCATCGTAAGCGTAAATTTCCATGCCAAAGCCTTTGGCAATGCGAGCTACGTTACGACCTACGTTACCGTAAGCGTGGATACCCAATTTTTTGCCCATCAATTCGGTACCAGAAGTACCATTGTATAGGTTACGTACACCGTAAACCATCATACCCAAAGCCAATTCAGCAACAGCATTTGCATTTTGACCAGGAGTGTTCATTACGCAAACACCTGCTGCAGTAGCTGCTTGCAAATCTACGTTGTCGTATCCAGCACCAGCGCGCACTACAATTTTTAGTTCTTTAGCAGCTGCCAAAACTTCTGCGTCAACAATGTCGCTACGAATAATAATGGCGTTTGCATCGGCTACAGCTTCTAGCAATTGTGCTTTGTCGGTGTATTTTTCTAGCAAAGCAAGTTCGTATCCTGCTTCGTCAATTACGTTTTTAATACCGTCAATCGCTACTTTAGCGAAAGGTTTTTCGGTTGCAACTAAAACTTTCATATATTATGCGTTTTGTTTTTCAAATTCTGCCATGCAGTCTACCAAGGCTTGAACGCTTTCGATAGGAAGCGCATTGTAAGTAGAAGCACGGAAACCACCAACTGAACGGTGACCTTTGATACCTACCATACCTTTTTCGGTAGCAAATTTCATAAAGTCAGCTTCTAGGTGTTTGTATTCGTCTTTCATTACGAAGCAGATGTTCATGCGAGAACGGTCTTCTTTGTTAGCGGTACCAACAAACATTTTGCTGTTGTCGATAGCGTTGTAAAGCAATTCTGCTTTTGCAATATTACGTTTTTCCATTTCAGCAACACCACCGTTAGCTTTGATCCATCTTAGGGTTTGCAATGCAGTAAAGATAGGCAATACAGGAGGAGTGTTGAACATAGAACCGTTGTCGATGTGTGTTTGGTAGTTCAACATGGTAGGAATGTAGCGGCTAACTTTGCCCAACAAATCGTTGCGTACAATGATGAAAGTAACACCAGCAGGAGCTAGGTTCTTTTGTGCGCCACCGTAAATCATACCGTATTTGGTTACGTCGATAGGACGAGAGAAAATATCAGACGACATATCGGCGATAAGTGGAACGGGCGATTCTAGGTCTTCTAACAATTCAGTACCGTAGATGGTATTGTTAGTTGTGATGTGGAAATAATCTGCGTCAGCAGGAATGGTGTAATCTTTAGGAATGAAAGTGTAGTTAGCATCGGCCGAAGAGGCAACTTCTACAACATCACCAAATCCTTTAGCTTCTTTCATTGCTTTTTTAGCCCAAACACCGGTGTTCAAGTAAGCGGCTTTGGTTTCTAGGAAGTTGAAAGGAACCATGCAGAATTGTAGGCTGGCACCACCACCCAAGAAAATAACGGAGTAGTTGTCTGGAATGTTTAACAATTCTTTGAACAAAGCAACAGCTTCGTCAACTACTGGTTGGAAATTTTTAGCACGGTGGCTAATTTCCAAAATCGATAAACCGTCACCATCAAAATCTAGAACAGCTTCTGCTGTTTTTTTGATAACTTCTTGTGGAAGAATAGATGGTCCTGCGTTAAAATTATGCTTTTTCATACAATAAAAAATATTAGTAGAATTTTTCTATAATCTTGTCTGTTTTTTTGTAACGCGCAAATTTACGCTTTTTTTGCTTGGTATTAAAATATATACGCCTAAATTTTTAACAATGTCCATTAAAAACATAAAACACGACACCCGTTAGCTACCAAGTGGCAGTTAACGGGTGAAATGTTACATTTTAACTACAAATTGTGTCATTGCTTATCTGTTAGCGTATTGTTTTTCGTAGTAGCTTTGGTAATTACCGCTGGTAACGTTGTTTAACCATTCTTCGTTTTCTAGGTACCAGTCAACGGTTTTTTCAAGACCTTCGGCAAATTGAAGCGATGGTTTCCAGCCCAATTCGGTGCCTAGTTTGGTGGGGTCGATTGCGTAACGCAAGTCGTGTCCAGCGCGGTCGGTAACAAAGGTGATGAGTTTTTCTGAGGTACCTTCTTCTCGACCCAATTTTTTGTCCATAATTTGGCAAAGCAAACGAATAAGGTCAATGTTAGTCCATTCGTTGTGTCCACCAATGTTATAGGTTTCGCCCAATTTACCGTTGTGGAAAATGGTGTCGATAGCACGTGCGTGGTCGTTTACCCACAACCAGTCGCGTACGTTTTCGCCTTTGCCGTAAATAGGAATTGGACGGTTATTTTTGATATTGTTGATAGATAGTGGAATCAATTTTTCGGGGAAGTGGTTAGCACCGTAGTTGTTAGAGCAGTTAGACATAACAACGGGCAAACCGTAGGTATGGAAATAAGCTCTTACAAAGTGGTCTGAACTTGCTTTCGATGCCGAGTAGGGGCTGCGTGGGTCGTAAGCGGTTTTTTCGGTAAAGAAACCTTCTTTGCCAAGCGAACCGTACACTTCGTCGGTAGATACGTGGTAGAAACGTTTGCCTTCGTAGTTGTCTTTCCAAAGGTTTTTGGCAGCATTCAACAAGTTGGCAGTACCCATTACATTGGTACGAATAAAGGCCAATGGATCGGTAATAGAACGGTCTACGTGCGATTCGGCAGCCAAGTGAATAACACCGTCAAATTGATATTCTTGGAACAACTTTTCAATGAATTCGGTGTCGGTAATATCGCCCTTGATGAATTGGTAGTTGGGCAAACTATCGATATCTTTTAGGTTTTCTAGGTTGCCTGCATAGGTAAGGGCATCCAAGTTGTAACACATGTAATTGGGATACTTGGTTACAAACAAACGGATAACGTGCGAGCCGATAAAACCGGCGGCACCGGTGATTAGAATTTTTTTATCCATGGCACTTATGTTGTTTAGTTGTTTAGTCGTTTAGTCGTTTAGTCGTTTGTCGTTTGTCGCTTGTGCTTTACGAGCGACGAGTGACTAACGATGGTTATGGGTTATAATGCAACAGCCAAGCATCTTTATAGGCAGGATAAGCTTGTGCTATTTCTTCCATTCCTGCATTTCCTAATTCTTCTGTAGGATACGATGCAGCAATAATTCTAAATCTCTTTTCTGAGTAGATTATCTTGCTATGTGCTAGCGAAGATGGCAATTCTTCTATAAATTTCATTGCCTTCGCTTGTGTATTAAAACTACCTATTACCACATGGAACGGTGTACAGGGTTCTGCTTGATTGATGGTGGTCTCTGGGGTAGTTTCGGGTTGTGCAATAACTTCTTCTACCACAGTAGTTGGTACAATCATGGCCATGGACTCTTGTCGTTGATTGGTTATCTTAACAGGAATCATGAGCAATAAAAGAATGATAGCCACACATGCAACGGCAAAATGAGATGAACGGCGTGTTGGCAATACCAATGGTTGTTTAATAGGAACTGTAGTAGGTGTTACACCCTTTGTTACAGCGCTTGTTTGGGTAAGAACAGGAAAATACACCGATGTTAATCCGTACGAACTGCTAATTGGAAGACTGTTGGCGTATGGTTCAAAATCGATGCCGTTTTCGGTTTGGTACAAACTACCCAAATTGCCCAACGAGAGATGTTTCCATACACGTAATTGTTGGTGCATTACCTTCACTTCTTTTTCAATTAGCGCGTTGGCATCTTCTAGGGTGCAACCGTTTTGTTGTGCAATGGCTTGTGCCAACAAACCATCGTTATAGGTAAGGGTAGGGTTGAATCCAACCATTTTGCTTGGCGGACATAGCATGCCGTTTTGCCAATGGGAAGGTTGTAACGATGCCACAAAACCACCTAACGATGGAATTACCACGAAGTCGTGGTTTCTCAACAAGGGCTCTATGTGTTGTACTATCTGAAGCATAAAGCACAAAAATAGTACAAAAACCAATGTTATGCAACCCTAGGTGGTGCTAAATTGTTAACAATTTGTCAATGTTGATAATTTAGAAACTTCCTTTCGGCAATGCGATAGCTAATAAAGGCATCGGTAAGGTTGTTTTGCGCTTGCAACAATACCGTTTGCGCCTCAAGCAGTTGCGAAATAGTAACCCTGCCTGCTTGGTAGTCTGCTTGGGTTAGGTTGTAATTTTGTGTAGCCAGTTGCAAGGCATTTTCGTATTCGTTAATGAGCAACGATGCCTCGTTCATTTGATTGTGCGCTTGTTGGGCACGCATGTGCAACAATTCGTTGGTATGTTCTTGTTGCAAACGTGCTTGCTCTATTTCTAAGTTGTGTTCCTTTATTTTGTGAGCCGTTTCCCACCAGGCCGATAAGGGTACCGAAACCGAAAAGAAAAGGGTTCCGTTGCCATACTGACTGCCCAAACCATTTCTGAATATATTGGCTTGCATGTTGCTGTATCCGTAATAAGCGCCTACGGCTACTTGGGGGAGCGCATCGGCTATGGCCATGCGTTTTTGTAATTGAGCTGCTTGCAGTTGCAATTGCAATAATCGATGCTCGGGTGTTTGAGAGGTGGTAAAATCGAGGGTTTGTGGGGCGGTTTCTGCCGCTGTCGATACAACCGTTATGCTATCGTTGTAAGGCACTCCAATGGACAAACAAAGTGCTCGTTTGGCCAGTTGCATGCCGTTGTTAAGCTGTATTTGGGTGCGTTGTAGCTCTGATTTTTTAAGCGCCACTTGCATTAAATCGGTAGGAAGGGCAAGCCCTGCATTCACCGCCGTTTCTACCACTTTGTGCAGGGTATCTACCAATGCCATGCCTGCCGTTAGGGTTTGTTGCTTGTCGGTTAAACCCACTACCAACCAATAACTTTCTTCTACCTCTTGCAATACATCGCGTTGGGTAATGCTTTCTTGTAGTTGAGCGGCTTCTACACCTACTTGTGCCAATTTGTTGCCGGCTACAATTTTTCCACCCATGTACACGGGTTGTAGGGCTGTTACGCCCACTTGGTAACCGTATTCCAAAAACGAAAGGGTGTTGTCAAGTCCCAATGCTTCGCCGTAATTGCCGTATAGGGTAGTGAGCAAATCGCGTACACCGGCATTGCGTATATCGTCTATGCCTACCTCTATCATGGGGTTTAGGCTATGAAAACCCATGGCCGATGCGCTTACTTGTGGAAAATATTTGGTAAGGGCCTGATTTTTTACCTGTTCTGCCTTGCTTACTTCGATGGCCGATTGTTGGATAATTTTGTTGTTTTGCTCGGCCAGGTGCAGGCAAGAATCGAGTGTAAGGGGGGTATTGGCCATTGCCAACGATGCCAATAGCCAAGTACATAGCCCCATGATGCTACGTTCTAAAAATGCTATGTAGGTATTATTTTGCCTCACGACGGTACAATTTCCAATAGAAAATAGGTAATATGGTTAAGGTTAAAGGCAAGGTTAATATGGTGCCGATGCAAATAACCACACCCATGGGCATCCAAAGGCTGGTTTGTGCTAAAATCATGGGCAATACACCCAATGCTGTGGTAGCAGAGGTTAAAAAGACAGGACGCATACGGCGCAAGCCCGCTTGGAAGGCGGCTTCTTTGGCCGATAAATGGTGTTTGTTCTTTAATTCTTCTGCATATTCGTACATAATAATGGCATTGCGCACAATGATGCCAATTAAACTTACAATGCCCAAAATAACAGTAATGGAAATATCCATCTTAAATAGGTATAAGCCTACAAAGGCACCAAAAATGCACAATATCGAGCTAGACAAGGCCAATAAGGCCAATGGCACTTTGCCAAAATGGTAAAGCAGCAAGGCAAACATTACCAGCAAGGCGGCTACCACGCTCCACAAAATTTGAGGAATGAGTTGTTGGTTAATGGAACTTAACCCGCCATACGTAATGCTTACATCGCTAGGTAAGGTGGTTAAATGGCTTTCTACCCATTTTTTTACTTGTCTTTCGGCATCCACTTGGCTAATGCCTGGTGCTAAATCGCAACCGATGGTAATGGTACGCACCGAATTGCGCCTTTCAATGCTTGCGTGGTGCCATTCGGGGCTCAGACTCGCCACTTGTCGAATGGGAACCCATACCGATGGATATAGGGTAGGAATCAGTACGTCTTCTAATTGGGCAGGGGTTAGGCTATCGGCATTTTGCGTGTAAAGCGTAACGGGAATTTGATAATCCCCCTCCCAAATGCTGCTTAGGTTGGTTCCTTCGGTTAGCGTACGCAAATACAGCGACAGTTTGGCCTCGGTAATGCCCAGGCGTGCAGCTTCGCTTGGGTTAAGGGTGAAACGTGTTTGAGCGGTGTATTTGTCAAAATCGGAGTGTACCCAAACCATTTCGGGTTGGGTAGCCATAAATTGCTTGATGCTATCGGCAATGGGTTCCATGTCTTCCCAATGGGTTCCTTGTACACGTACTTCCAATGGATTTTTGGCCGCTTGGTAGTCCAATTGTTTAAAGCGGACGTAAGCGTTGGGGAAATAATGCTCGTATTTGGGGCTCAGTTCGCGTAAAAGTTGAGCTGTTGACTCGGTCGATGTAGTATTGACAATAAACTGAGCGTAGCTGGGTTTGGCCATCTGTGGGGTATAGGTAGCATGGAAGCGGGGCGACGCTTGTCCTACAAACGAGGTAATAGAGGTAATGCGGCTATCGGTACGCATAAGGCGTGCAAGCGAATCGGCCACTTGTGCTGTTTCGTCAATGCTAGCATTGTTTTCAAGGTGAATTTCTACCGCAAAACATTCGCGTTCGGCTTTGGGCAGCAGTTGCAAGTTGAGTTGTGTTAGCAAAAAGATACCAATGCCCATGCACAAAGCGAGCATGCCATAACATTGTTTGGGGTGGTTAAAACAGTAGGTTAGTATGCGTTTATAATGGTGTTGTAACCAGGTAAAGAAGAGGTTTTGCCAACGTTCAAACCCTTTTAATTGGTCGGGGTGTTGGTAGCGTATAAAACGAGTAGCTAAATAAGGCGTAGCCCAAGTAGCGTAAAAAATACTGGCCGTAAGGGCAAACAAAACCGCATAGGGGAAGAGTTGCACAAAATCGCCCAAAGGACCGGTAATGATGCGGGTCATGGGAAAGAACATGCCCGATATAGAGCAAGTTGCCAAGGTCATGGGTACAAACAATTGTTTGGTGCTGACCGCTGCCGAATACCACCTGCTGTGTCCTTTTTCCAATAGGTCTGTATAACCGTCAATAACAATTACCGAGTCGTCTACAATCATGCCCAATACAAAAATAAGGGCAGCCAGTGTAACGGTATTCAACTCGATGTTCATCAGGTACATCAACCCAATGCAAATGGCAATGCACACAGGTACACCTGTACTGGATACCAAGGCGGTTTTAAGCGGAAACAGCAACAACATCACCAAAATCACCACCAAAATAGAGGTAACAATGTCTTGCAAAAACGATATAACCGAATCGTCTACTACTTTGGGTTGGTTGGTAATGCGGTGCGTACGAATATCGGGTGGGAAATGCGTCAATTGTTGGTCGATAATGTGGTTTACCTTTTCGCCAAACGAAACAATGTTGTTGCCTGGTACCATTTCCATGTTGATAATAAGGCACGAACGTTCGGGAACAATTTCGGCATTGGCATCTCCACTGTAAAAAGCAATGAATTTATTGGCCTTGGCGTATTGATGCTTTATGGTAGCAATGTCTTTGAGGCGTAGGTTTTTGCCGGTAGTGGGGTCGGACCATACAATTTGTTCGGCCACCTCGGCAGGGCTGGTGTAGGGTGTTTCCACTTGCAATGGGTGTCCCGTGCCAATGTTACCACCCATAATGCGCATGCCACGCGTTAGCAGTGCTAGTTGTATGCTAGTGGGGTCAATGCCGTAGGCAGCCAAGCGGTTGGGGTCGATGTAAACGGCCACTTCTTCGTGTTTTCCACCCATAACTTTGATGCGTCCCATTTCGGGTAGCGTACGCAGTTGGGTGCACAATTGGTTGGCAAAGTCTTCCAATTCGCGGGGACTGCGTTCGTCGCTTTCCAGTGCCAACAGCATAGACGATGTATTGCCAAAATCGTCTACCAATACCATTTCTAATACACCGGGTGGCATGGATGTTTTTTTCAGCAAGTCCAGTCCTGCCCGTATTTTGGTCCATGCCTCGTTGCCAGATTGTACGCTATTGCGCAGCATTACGTACACGTATGCTACACCATCTTCCGAAACGGAGTAGGTATTTTCTTTGTCGATGAATTCAAACCCATTCAAATAGTTTTCGAGCGCAATGGTAACTTGTTCTTCTACTTCTTGTGCCGTTGCACCCGGATAAATAGCCGCAATTACGCCTTGGCGAATGGTAAATTGTGGAAATTCGTCTTTGTTCATCTGACGAAGTGCCACAATGCCAAATGCCGTTAGTAGGGCAATGATGAAAAACACGATGCCGTGGTTTCTCATGGCAGCTTGTATGTGGTCGCGCTTTATCACGTTCTGGGGTTTATTCTATGTAAATGGGAGCACCGTTGTACAATTTGTGATGTCCTTTAACAATAATGGTATCGCCTACAGCCAATCCGTCTACAATCAGAACACCATTTGGAGTGTAATTGCCAACGGTAACGCTTTTGCGATAGGCTTTCCCTTGCGATGCCACCCATACCATTTGTCCTGTAGGTTGGGTATGTATGCACGTATGGGGCAGTACAATGCCTGTTACATTTTTAACAGGTAATACCACCTTGCAAACCATACCTGGATATAATTGTTCTTTTATGGCTTCTGGCATGTCCTTTAGGGTAGCAGTAAGGGTATAGGTGTGGCCCAGTTGATTGGCCAGTAAATTTTTCTCGATGATTTGAATGGGCAATTGTGCTTCTAGCACCGTTAAGTTTACATATCCGGTATCGTTTAATTGAATAACCGACATGTCCGATTCGGGAACATCGAACGATACTTGGTACGAATGCATATCTAATAAGGTAATAATGGCAACTCCAGGAACAATGTTTTGACCTACTTTTACTTGAATATTGCCAATAACACCGTCCGATGGTGCCTTTACGGTACAGTCGTTGAATCGTTGTTGGGCCATGCTGTACATAGATTGCGCTTGCAGTAGTTGACTGTTAAGTTCTATCATTTTTTGGTCGGTAACCCCACCTTGTTGGTACACTTGCTTAGCGCGATTAATGCCATCTTGGGCTTGTGTTAAACTAGCCAATGCCATTTGTAGTGCATGATGGGCTTGCAAGGTATCTACCAGTAAAAGCGATTGTCCTGCTTTTACTTTATCGCCTTTTTTGACAAAGATTTTGCTAACAACCCCGTTGGCTTGTGCACTCAATGGAATAGACGATGCTTCTTTAATCACCCCTGTATACTGGTGTGTGAGTGACTGTTCTTGCACAGAAACAGGTAGTACTTCTACTTTTATAGCAGTAGATTGTTCATTTTGTGCGTTTTGTTGGCAACTACATGTTAACAAAAGGAACGCACCTAGCAGGTATGAAACAAAGCGTTGCATAGTCTAATTTTTTTTGGCAACCATGGTAATGTGATCACCTACCAATGTGCTGCTGTCAGAAATGGACGTTCCTTGGTAACGAAGATCGAACAGCAAGGTATGGTCGTAGCGCGTAGCTTGTCCGCTCACCTCAGTAGCGTAGGTAGTAAGAATGGTGGTAGGTCGTTGCGCAAAATCTTCTGTTTCTTCGCTTTGGATGGTAATGTTGCATTTAAACGGATCGATAACAATGTACGACTCGGATACATGTCCTCTTGTGGTGTATACACCGCCTTCTAATTCGTTAAAAGTAAGCAGTACAGTAGAATCGTCAATGTGAATAACGTTGAGCGCCCCTATTTTATCAATCAATGGGGTAATGATAGAGTCATTTACTAGCACATCACCCGTTATTTTGTAACTGTAATCGCCCAAAAAAGGTTGAACAGGTTCTGTACATGCAGTAAGCAATATAGCACCGCTACATAGCAAAGTTCCAAAAAGATAACGAAGTGTTTTCATAGTCGCAATTTTTACAAAAGTAGTATAAATACCAATAATAATGGTATATTTTTAGAAATATATTACCTTTGTAGACGAAACTGATAATAAGTGAACCATGAAGAAATGGATAATGAGTGTGGCGATGATCTGCCTGAGTGCTTTGGCCTTGGCAGCAAACGTATCAACCGCCAAAGAAGTGGATTTCTTTCAAACTCCCAGCAAAGGAGCCTTGTTTGATTATGCCGATGTGTATATGATGCAAGATGTTGCTAACGCACAAGCAACTGGGCGATACGGAAACGATGATTGGAAACGTACTGAATTTGTAATGAATAAATTGGTCGATTCCGAAGGACGTTTTTCGGTTTGGAAATTTATTCCATCATATATTAAACATACCAGCGAAACTCCCCAACGTTTGGTGGTAGAAATTTGGTTTAACAACGAACCTTTACCTGTTGACTCTACCTTACAACCCGTAAACGACGAAAAACAATACGAAATACCTTATAAAGTAAGGTATCGTTACCGTTTGTCGTATTCGGATGGTAGTTTGCTGTACGAAAAAGATTACGGTGTTATTCACGGTACTTATTTAACATCGAACGCAGATTTTACCGATGAATTTCCTGTAAACGAAAGGGTAGGTATTCAAGCAGTGTTTACCCGTGTACGCCAAGAAGTGTATGCATGGTATGGTTTTAGTTCGTTCGATATGCCTTTTAGTTTGTACGATTTCTCTTCTATTGCAAGTGTCGATGAACTACAAAAACAGTTAATTGATGCCATGGATAGCAAAGAGAGTTTAAAGTTGAGTGATAAAACCAGCAGTATTATGGCGGCATACGCCGATTTGTTGGCATATCATTTGCGTAGTTTACCAGCCGATAAGCAACCCTACGCACATCGTAACTTAGCCTTGACCAAAGCATGGTTAGGCGATACCTTGGCAATAAATCACCTAATTGAATACGAGAAAAACCTAAAATCGGTGGCAGATTCCATTGATTATTACAGCATCGACCTTTTTGTAAAATACTATCCCAATGGTATTAGTAAATACAGCAAGTTATTGCGTTTGTTGAGTGGTAATTTGCACTGGATGGTAGATGCCTTTACTTACAACGACCTTTTGTGCAATGTGTACGAAATTGATTACCCTGTTCAATTCTTACCTTTGTTGCCTTTGAATGGTACCATTAAAAACATCAATGGCGAGGTGTTGCAAGAAGGTAAAGAACCCGTTCAATTCAAATTAAAATACGACAAAAAGGGTCGCTTAAAATCGTTGGATATGAACAGGGTAGAGTACAACGATAAGCAAAAAAACAATGTACGCATCAATACCCTTCATGTATCGTACAAAAAGAACGAATACGATAAAATTACCTGTAGTTCGAGCGAATTGATTCGTGTGTTGATGCCTATCTTAGTTGATATGAATCAATCTGTCGATAAAATTGAACAAGTGATGTCTTGCAAAACCGACAATGTATTAGGTGGTTTTGTGAAGTTAAAAGTAGAAACCGAAGAAAGCAATAAAGTAGCCTTGGATGTAGATGGCAGATGCCATATAACGGGCGAAAAATCGTTGTCGCGTCCGCACGCAGCATTGAAACAAATTGCTACTGCCAACGGCGAAAAATTCCCAGCCATTGTATCGAACAATTCGTCTGCTTATAATATGGTGGTAGATTTTGACGACAATGCCTTTGTTACTTCGTACCAATGGGACGGATACGTTTTGATGGAAAAGAACGTTGGTTATGATAACTATGCTTATATCAAAGCCGATTCGGTGTCGTTTTCGATGGATATGGTACAACCTTATACTGCTACCCAAGAAGGTATCATGAACCACGAAGTATCGTTAAAAGTAGAAAATAAATTGGACGCTAATAAAGTGAATGTGGATGCGAATAACTCGTCGATGCACTTAAAACACCAATGGTCTTTTGTAGTGAAGAACGACGAACACGGCAACTGGGTATACTTAAAAGTAGGTCCATACGAAGTGAAACGAACCATTACGTATCAGTAAAAAAAAATCTCAACCATGCGGTTGAGATTTTTTTGTTTAGTCGTTTAGTCGATTCACCGATTCATCGGAGCATCGCTTGCGATGCGACTTATTACGCTTTTACGCGGCCCACATAAGACCCGTCGCGGGTATCGATTTCAATCAATTCACCTTCGTTGATGAACAAAGGAACGCGTACTTCAGCACCGGTTTCTACAGTAGCAGGTTTAAGGGTGTTGGTAGCGGTATCGCCTTTCAAACCAGGTTCGGTATAAGTAACTTTCAAAACTACTTTGGTAGCTACTTCGGCAGTCAAAACGGTGTCGGTAGAGGTGTCGCTAAGTACGTCTACTACGTCGCCTTCTTTCATAAATGCCAAACCAGTAATTTTATTTTTTTCGATAGGAATTTGTTCAAATGTTTCTTGGTTCATGAAGATTAGATCTTCACCTTCTTGGTATAGGTATTGGTATGGACGACGTTCTACGCGTACGTCTTCTAGTTTGAAACCAATTTGGAAAGTTCTTTCCAATACACGACCATCTACTACGTCGCGCAATTTGGTACGCATAAAGGTGTTACCTTTACCAGGTTTTACGTGCAAGAATTCGATAACAAAGTACAAACGACCATCCATGCGGATACACATGCCGTTTTTAATGTCTTGAGAGTTAATCATAATGGTATAAAAAATTAATGAATATTATTATTTAATTTACTTGAACCGCAAATTTAGTATAAATCTTTTATATTGCACAAAAAAAGCGACCAAATGGTCGCTTTTTTTTGCGTATGCAGAACAGATTACATCATGCCGCCCATACCGCCGCCCATTGGAGGCATAGCAGGAGCAGGGTTGTCTTCTTTTTTGTCCGATACGATGCAAGCGGTAGTTAGCAACATACCTGCAATAGAAGCTGCATTTTCTAGTGCAACGCGGGTTACTTTAGCAGGGTCAATTACACCACTAGCCATTAGGTTTTCGAATACATCGGTACGAGCGTTGTAACCAAAGTCGCCTTTGCCTTCGCGTACTTTTTGTACAATAACCGCGCCTTCTTTGCCAGCGTTGGCTACAATTTGACGTAGAGGCTCTTCGATGGCACGACGTACAATTTGAATACCGGTGGTTTCGTCTTCGTTGTCGCCTTTAAGGTCTTCTAGTGCGCTAATAGCACGGATGTAAGCCACGCCGCCACCAGGTACGATACCTTCTTCGATGGCTGCGCGGGTAGCGCTAAGCGCATCGTCTACGCGGTCTTTCTTTTCTTTCATTTCTACTTCCGATGGAGCACCGATGTAAAGAACTGCTACACCGCCTGCCAATTTAGCCAAACGTTCTTGTAGTTTTTCGCGATCGTAGTCTGAAGTAGTTTTTTCAATTTGTGCTTTGATTTGAGCCACGCGAGCAGCAATGTTTTCTTTAGCACCAGCACCATTTACAATGGTAGTGTTGTCTTTGTTGATGGTAATGTTTTCTGCAGTACCCAACAAATCGATGGTAGCGGTTTCTAGTTTCAAACCTTGTTCTTCGCTAATAACAGTACCGCCAGTAAGAACGGCAATGTCTTGAAGCATTTCTTTGCGACGGTCGCCAAAACCAGGTGCTTTTACAGCGCAAACACGCAAGTTAGCACGCAAACGGTTTACTACCAAAGCAGTAAGCGCTTCGCTGTCTACGTCTTCGGCAATAATCAACAAAGGACGATTGCTTTGTACGGTAGCTTCTAGCAAAGGCAAAATTTCTTTAAGCGACGATATTTTTTTGTCGTGGATAAGTACCAATGGTCTTTCCATAACAACTTCCATTTTTTCGGTGTCGGTTACAAAGTAGGGCGATAGGTAGCCGCGGTCAAATTGCATACCTTCTACTACGTCAACGGTGGTGTCGGTGCCTTTGGCTTCTTCTACGGTAATAACACCTTCTTTTTTCACTTTTGCCATAGCATCTGCAATCAGTTTGCCAATTTCGTTATCGTTGTTAGCCGAAATAGTAGCTACTTGTTCAATTTTGCTGATGTCTTCGCCCACTTCTTCGCTTTGTGCTTTGATGGCTTCTACCACTTTGGCAACCGCTTTGTCGATACCACGTTTCAAATCCATTGGGTTGGCACCTGCAGCTACGTTTTTAAGACCCACCGAAATGATGGCTTGTGCCAATACAGTAGCAGTAGTAGTACCGTCACCAGCGTTGTCGCCGGTTTTAGAAGCTACTTCTTTTACCAATTGAGCACCCATGTTAGCATTGGGATCTTCCAATTCAATTTCTTTGGCTACGCTCACACCGTCTTTGGTAATGTGAGGAGCACCAAATTTTTTAGCCAAAATAACGTTTCTACCTTTAGGGCCTAGGGTTACTTTTACTGCGTTAGCCAATTCGTCTACACCTTTTTTAAGTAGATCGCTGGCTTCGATATCAAATTTAATTTCTTTTGCCATGATTGTATGTTTAGATGTTGAGTTGTTTAGTCGTTTATTCAATGCTTCGCATTTCATGAAGTTGCTCACGTTCGGCATAATCAAAGTAAACTTTGCTTCTGCACTCACTTAATCGCAACTTTAGTCGACCTTCGACTTTTGACTTTCGACCTTGGACATTTATACAATTGCCAAGATGTCGCTTTGACGCATAATTAAGTATTTTTCGCCTTCCCATTCAATTTCGGTACCAGCGTATTTGCCGTAAAGTACGGTGTCGTCTACTTTTACTACCATTTCTTCGTCTTTGGTGCCGTTACCTACAGCAATTACTTTGCCTTGTAGGGGTTTTTCTTTGGCTGAATCGGGTAGGATAATGCCGCTAGCTGTTTTGGCTTCGGCTACTGCAGGTGCAATAAGCACTCTGTCTGCTAAGGGTTTAATTTTCATGGTGTATATGATGTTTAGTTGTTAAGTTGTTTAGTCGTTTAGTTCGCTGCGCGAAAATCATGAGGGCGAAGCCCGAGTAAACGTTGCGCAGCAACTATTCTATTGCAATTTGCGTGCCAAAACAAGGTTTGACCGATATACATAAAAAAAGGTGACAAACTGTCACCTTTTATATGTGTATGTTGCGAAAACTTATTCAGCTGGAGCGGCAGG
>CAJGDW010000029.1 GCA_904502115.1 Paludibacteraceae bacterium
GCTCCACTCCGCGATGTGTTGCCTCACGAGGATTCGAACCTCGACAGGCAGAACCAAAATCTGTAGTGCTACCATTACACCATGAGGCAATCGCTTGGTTTGCGACTGCAAAGGTAATGCGTTTTTTTGAATTACCAAAGGTTTTATAAAAAAAATCTCGCAAAAGCGAGATTTTTTTGACTAATCGACTAATCGACGAATCGACGAATTTTGCGAGTAAGTGAGAGCAGAACAAATTTATTTGTTATGCCGAGCGGGAGCAAAATCATGAGGGCGTAGCCCGAATAATCGATAATAAAGGGTTATTTATTATGCAAAGGTTAACAAGAAATAGTTCTTCTTACCCTTTTGCACCAACAAATACTTGCCATCTAGTAGCATATCGGCCGATAGAATGGCTTCTGTATCGGTACATTTTTCTTTGTTAACGGCAAAACCACCGTTTTGGATAAGTTTACGCATTTCGCCTTTAGAAGCAAATACCGCTGCTTTTTCGGTCAAAAGATCCATTAGTTTGCTGCCTACGGCTTCTTTGCTTACCTCAAATTGAGGCACACCATCGAACACCGCCAACAAGGTAGCTTCGTCTAATTTTTTAAGCGATTCTGAGGTAGCGTTACCAAACAAGATGTTAGAGGCTTCTACGGCCATTTCGTAGTCTTGCTCAGAGTGTACCATGATGGTAATTTCTTTGGCCAAACGTTTTTGCAATAGGCGCAAATGTGGAGCCTGAGCATGTTCTGCTACAAGGCTTTCTACCTCGTCTTTGCTCAAGAAGGTAAAGATTTTGATGTATTTTTCGGCATCGGCATCGCTTACGTTCAACCAGAATTGGTAGAATTTGTAAGGAGTGGTATAGTTGCGCGACAACCATACGTTACCGCTTTCGGTTTTGCCAAATTTACCGCCATCGGCTTTGGTAATCAAAGGGCAAGTAAGCGCAAAAGCTTCGCCACCTAGTTTACGACGAATCAATTCAGAACCGGTTGTAATGTTACCCCATTGATCTGAACCACCCAATTGCAAACGGCAGTTTTTGGTTTCGTATAGGTGCATAAAGTCGTAACCTTGCACCAATTGATACGTAAATTCGGTAAACGACATACCCACGCTCGATTCGGCAGACAAACGTTTTTTAACAGAATCTTTGGCCATCATATAGTTAACAGTGATGTGTTTGCCAATATCGCGGATAAACGCCAAGAAAGAAAATTCTTTCATCCAGTCGTAGTTGTTCACCATTTCGGCTGCGTTGGGCGCATCGCTATCAAAATCTAAGAATTTAGACAATTGTTCTTTGATACAAGCTTGGTTGTGACGAAGGGTTGCCTCGTCTAGCAAGTTACGTTCGGCACTTTTGCCCGATGGGTCGCCAATCATACCGGTAGCACCACCTACCAATGCCAATGGTTTGTGGCCGCAACGTTGAAAATGGCGCAACATCATTACACCTACCAAGTGACCTATGTGCAACGAGTCGGCGGTAGGGTCAATGCCTAGGTAAGCCGTGGTCATTTCTTTGGCCAATTGTTCTTCGGTTCCAGGCATCATGGAGTGGATCATACCCCTCCAGGTTAGTTCTTCAATAAAATCCATTATCGTTTTGCTTTAAAAAAATCTTTCATTAGTTGAGCGCACTCCTCTTGCATTACGCCCGATACTACTTCGGTTTTAGGATGAAGCGAAGTGGGGGCTTTTACTGTAAAGCCGTATTTCTCTTCGCTAGCACCGTACACCAAGCGGGCGATTTTGGCCCAATACATCGCTCCTGCGCACATTACGCAAGGTTCAACGGTTACATACACCGTACAATCGGGCAGGTATTTGGCTCCTAAATCGCTCATAGCAGCCGTTATGGCTATCATTTCGGCATGTGCCGTAGCATCGTTTAGGGTTTCGGTTAGGTTGTGTCCACGACCAATTACCTTGCCACCTGCTACCACCACTGCTCCAATGGGCACCTCGTCGGCATCAAAAGCCTTTTGCGCCTCTATCAGGGCCTGCTTCATGAATAAAACGTCGTCGTTCATACTAATCAAAAAGCGTAGGAGCGTCCTCGTCAAATTGTTTTAAAATAGCCCTAATAAGGGTTTCGCGGTAAAAACGCGATTTGTTTTGCACGCGATAGCGTTTTACATAGCGGTTTACGGCATCCATCTCCTTGTCGTTCAGCAAGAAACTGATGCGATGGGTACGCACCATTTTATCGCGAACGGGTAATTTTATTTTGGACGATTTTTTTGCCATAAACCTTGTACTATCGCTTATTTTTTATCTTTTTCTGAACTTTCGCCCAACGAACAAGCCGCCAAACAAGTTACCGCCAATCCCAACAAATAAACAGCTTCGTTTACCGCTATTTTTTCCATGCCCAACAAGGTTACCGTTCCTAGTCCCAAGCCCAACGCTACACATCTAAAGATAAGCAAAGGTAACTTTTTATCTATTTTCATAATTCAATAAGGAATTGATAGTTAGTGGTGGCAAAAGTACGTATTTTTTTGCACAAATACAATTATTGACTAATCGGTGATTTTATTGACTAATCGACTAATCGACTAATCGACGACGGACGCACGAGCCGTGCGTCCCTACTGTTTAGGCGATTAAACAATCTACTCTACGGGGGGAACGAAGGCATCGGCAATGTGGTTGATGGCAAATCCGTTGGCCGTAGACACCACCTCGATGATGTCAAAGCGCACCTCTTTGTTGATGCCATAACGCAACACATAGGCATGCGCCGCCATCACCATGCGACGCATTTTAGCGTAATCAACCGCCTCAAAAGGGTCTTTAAACAAGGTATTGCGCCTGCTTTTAACCTCTACCACCACCAAATACTGCGCCGTTTCGGCTATAATGTCTAGCTCTATGCGGCGGTAGCGCCAGTTCTGCTGGCGAATGCTATACCCGTTGGCTTTAAGGTAGTTAAGGGCCGCTTCTTCGCCCGTCTGCCCTAGGTAATGCGCGTTGTTCATCGGCCTTTAAAAGCTAAAGGTAACGCCGGCCATGGCGTTGATACCAAAACTACGATAGCCATAGTAGGTATCCGACTGAATGTTGGCCAAGTTTTTACCTTCTACAAACACGTTTAGCCAATCAAGTGCTTGGTACGATGCCCATACATTAACATCGTGCAAATCGTTCATGGCCACAGGAGCATCTTGTACCCACGCCATGCGACCAGCAAGGAAAGTGTACGATGCCCCTACTTCCCATTTTTCTAGGAAATGGTAGGTACCTTTAAAGCCCACCTCAAAGGCAGGTTTTTGCCAAGCGTAGGGCAACTGCTCTACTGCCCACATGTTATATTGCGCTGTTAGCGACAAATCCAATCCTTTTACGTAATCAAAGTGCAAGCCAGCTCCTACAGCAATGTGGTTGGTGCTAGGTTCGTACACCACATCAAAGGTATTGGTGTAGTAATCGGGTTCCATTAGGTTGGTAACGGGGTTCAACACCTCGTGTACGTGGTTGACGTAATAGTATTGATTCAAAATTAAATTGTACGCAAAGTTGACATCAAAAAGCAACCCTTTCATGATGCGCACTTTTAAGCCCAAATCGACGTTAAAAGGCGTATAGGTAGGTTTCATTTCTAAGTTGGGAGTGATGTAGCGATTTTCGCGTATCATGCTGTAGTAGTCGTTGCTGCTGTAATCGCCGCCAATGCCACCGTATAGGTAGAACAATTCAGGAACGATGCCTACGTGGGCACTGATGTTAGCCGAACCACTTACGGGCCAAGGGTTCTCGCCTTGGGCAATGTGGGCAAAGAGATTTGCCCCTATTTTAACGTTCCAGTCGTCGCGACCAAAACTGTAGTACGGTGTTAACGTTAAAATAGCTGCCGTGTGGGCGGGGGCGGCGGTACTACCTGTATCTTCGGGCCCTTTTTCCCTATCGGTCAACAACACGTCGACAAGCTCAGGGACCGAAGAAGCAAGTTCAGGGGCCGAAGATGCATGTCCGGGCATAGAGGTCATGTGGACGTCTAGCTTTACCGCCCCGCCCAAACGGCCATTGCCCACGGCGCCGCTCATATCGGCATCGAAGCCAAACTCGTGCATCGAGATATCAAAATTTCGACCAAAATACAAATAATCTAACCCAAAGTGGTACTGAAACGACTTCTTGGTGTTGGTAGAAAACAACTTGGCAGCAAATTCAAACGCCGAGTTATTGCCCACTGTATCCTTGTAAAAAGGCGTTACCGGTTCGGTACTCATACCGTAATAATCGTAACCTGTATACGCATAATCGGCTTTCAGCGCCAAACGCATATCGGTAAACTGATGCTCGTAATTAAGTGCTACATCGGTATAATTGCTCATACCACGAGGTTTGGTTCCATCCTCTAAGGTAATTTTACTCCAGTTAGAATAATGTTTTAGGTCTACATCCAACAAATAGGTATCGCCTTGCAACAACGGATAGTAAAACTCTGCCAAGGCTTGCAAATAAAAACCAAAGCCCAGCTTGCCAATACCCTTTTTATAAGGGTAAAAACGTTCTGCTTCTACCGCCATGGCTTTCTGCATATTGGGTTCTTGAGTTACCTCTTCTGTTTTAGAATAGGTTGTATACGTTACCTGCAAAGGTTCTGGTTTTACTTCTTCTTTATCGGGCGTAAGCACATGTTTTTTTACTACACCCAACGTAGGATCATAATCGCGTTCAACGGTAACTTCTCTATTAGAACTGTTTACAGCCCATACATTACCCGCTACTACACTACAAAACAGACAAAAAATAAGGATTCGTTTCATACGCTAATTATTGGATACAGATTCGTTTTCGTAAGACTCTATCTTTTTCAAACGAGCCTCTATCATGTTTGCCACCTCTGCATCGTCAGAAGTGTCGTAATTTTCTCTTAAACTTAATAAATATTGCTTGGCCTCAAAGTATTTATCCTGAGCCATGTACACATCCGACAAGGTTACAAAAGTCATTGCCAACCAGTGCTGGTGCGATGTACCCTTTTCGATGTAATCAAACACCTCTGCTTCGGCTTTCTCTAATTCATTCTTGTCTAAATAATATTGCGCCATGTAATACTTGGCCTCGGCACCGTACTCGCTACGGGTATCTGCCGCCAATGCCTTCATATCCGAATAAGCATTATCTATCTTATTCAAGGCTTTATACGCTTTCATACGATTATAGCGCGCCTCTGCCACCATGTCCGCATTACCCGCATAGCGTTGCAACAAATCGGTAGCGGCTTCGATGGTTTTTTCATACTGATTCAACAAATTCCAACAACGCAACAATCCCAAGGCCGCTGCCTGCTTGTGTTCGGCATTTCCTACTTCACTTAACTGATCAAAATAGGTTGCTGCTTGCTGGTATTTTTTAGCATCGTAACTTAACGAAGCCGCACGCACCAAAGTTTCTTCCAAGTTGGGGTTTTGTGAGTCGTTCACCAGTTGTGCATAAAGATTCAAGGCCGCCTCATTTTGGTTTTGACGGTAGTAACAGTTGGCCAAATAATAACTTGCCAACGAACGATATTTACCTTGTGGGTAAGCGGTTAAGTATTTCTCAAATCCCGTAATAGCAGCAGGCAACTCGTCTCTGAAGTAAATCTTTTCTACCGCCTTGTATTGCAACGAGTCTTCTTGCGATGCCGATGATTTGCCCAATTGTTGCGCCAACTTGTTAAACTCATCTACCCTATTTTGCTCTACCATCATGCTCTCTAAAGTAGACAACGAAACCTCCGCCTCTTCGCTGTTAGGATATTGAGCAATGATAAGTTTATGGGTGGCAATCGACTCGTCTATCAAACCTTCGTTGTATTGCAACATAGCCAATTGCGCCCTAGACATTCGCACAATATCGCTGTTCTTAGGATATTTGCTACAAATGTTTTTAAAGGTAGTAATGGCTTGCGCGTTATTGTTTAATGCAACATAACTGCTGCCTATCTCGTAATAAGCATCGTCTGCCCAATACGATTTTGGGAATTTCTTAATTAAATCTTCTAACGTAGTAATTTTATCGGCATACTTACCTTGCAAACCATATACAAAGGCTGTTTGGTAGATAGCATAATCAACCCCCGCAACGGTACCCCCTTTTGCTATGCTATAACCATACGCATCCAACGCTTTTGTAAAATTACGTGCTTGGTAAAAACCATCGCCAATACGGTTGTACGCATCGGTCAATAAAACCGTATTTTCTTTCTCTTTCGCTACATACTGATTAAACCATTCGGTTGATTTGGTATACTGTTTTTGCATAAAGTAAGTATACGCCGTGTTGTAGTAAGCCAAATTGTATTCCACCTGCGATGTAGAAGGATTCGATTTTAAATACTTATCAAAACATGTTTGCGCCTCGGCATACTTGCCACTGCGGAACAAACATTCACCCAACCAGAACTGAGCACGCGCTTTAATGTCTGCATCGGTAATTTTTTGTTTCAATAACGTTTCTAGGTACTCGGTTGCAGGCGTGTATTTGCGGTTAGCAATGGCATTGGTTGCCATTCCAAATAAAACACGTTGTTCTGCCTCTTTTACCTTTGCACTCTTTGAATTTAACTTCTTAATAGACTCGTATGCCTCTGCATAATTGTTGGTAGTAAGATAGGCATTCACCATGTACTCGTGTACCTTGTCTTTGTATTGCGAGTCAGGAAACTCTTTTAAGAAACGTTCAAACGCCTCTATCGATTCATTAAAAGGTTGGTAAGACATTTCGTAGGTTACCAAGGCATAGTTGTACAATGCATTTTCCTTGATATTTTTGTCAAAATCGGTGTTAGCTGCTTGTTCAAATGCCATGCGCGCTTTCGCCTTATCGCCCAACTTTAGGTTAGACAAAGCAATGTAGAAATAGGCGTTTTGCGACAAAGCATCGGCATTTTTGCTAGTGGTTTTGCTTAGTGCATCGGCTGCATTGCTGTATTTTTCGATGTTATAGTAGGCAATACCCAACAAATACCAATCTTCGCGACTAATACGTTTTGCTTGCTTTTGGTAGGCCTCTAACTGCGTAACCGCCTCTTGGTAATTGCCCGAACGGAAAGCACAAGTACCCACAATGCGCATAATTTCTGTCTTTTGACGCTCAATTTTCTTTTTCTCCGACTTACTGCCAACGGGTTGCTCATTCAACAACTTTTTACCATATTCGGTTGCCTTTTCGCAATTATTATTTAGAAAATAAAGTTGGCACACCAAGTAAGGCACGTGTTGTTTATAAGTTGGATTGTCTTCTACCTTTTTCAAACTAGACAATGCTTCTTTGTAGTTCCCCAACTGATATTGCGCATATCCATAATAGTAGGTAGCCGCTTCCTGGTAAGTTCCTGCCCCTTGTTTTAGCAAAGACCCCAATTCGTAGGCTGCCTTGTCGTATTTTTCTTGTTTGCTGTAAGCAACACCACGGTAATATTGCAAGGCTTGTGCATCCGACTTGTCCAAATCGCTGATGCTAATTTTCTCAAACCTATTCAGAGCGGGTTTGTTTTTACCTGCCTCTAACTCTAAAATACCAATATATAACTGCACTTGTTCGATATTAGCCGCATACGGATATTCCTTGGCATACGCCTCTAACAGATGCGCAGCATCGTCTTTTTGTTGATAAAAAGCCGATAACGCTACATAGTTGCGAGCCTGACGCTCGGTCTCTGTACCTGCAAATGCACCCGATTCCAGGGCATTCTCTAGATAACGACTTGCTGCTGGATAATTTTTGGCTGCAAATAAACTCTGACCTGTTTCAAACAAATGTTTGGGATGCGTATCCAAAACAGATTGTTGCGCCCAAAGGCTTCCTGCTAGCAGGCATAGGGTGAGTGTAAGAAGTGTGTATTTCATATCGTTTCTGACTAACCGACTAATCGACAAATCGACTAATCGTTTCTGTTTATTTCTTTCTTATAAAGGTAATGCCGTCGCGTAAAGGTAGAATAAAATATTCTATTCCTGGTACAGTTTTTAGGTAATCGTTAAAACGAAGCAGTCCTTGGGTTTGATAATCGTTCGATGCCACTTTTTCAACCACTTTTCCACCCCACAAGGTATTATCGGCCAAAATAAAACCACCAGGACGAACCTTGTCAATTACCGCTTCAAAGTATTCAATATAATGACGTTTATTGGCATCCATAAACACCAGATCGAAGGTTTCGTTGCAAGTGGGCAACCACTCCAACGCATCGCATACCAACATTTCAATTTTATCGGCATGGGGCGATTCGGCTATGTAGCCACGTGCAATGTCCTCAATTTCATCGTCAATATCGATGGTAATAATTTTACCATCTTCTGGCAAACCCTCTGCCATGCATATAGCCGAATAACCTACGTAGGTTCCCAACTCCAATACACGACGTGGTTGTAGCATGTGTACCAGCATACTCAACAAACGGCCTTGTATGTGACCTGACAGCATGTGCGGATGCAACATGCCAATGTTTACCTCGCGGGTAAGCCTGCTAAGCAACTCCGATTCGGGTTGCGAATGGTCTAGGATGTATTTTTCTATCATTGTATATTCGTTTATTCAATGCTTCGCATTTCATGAAGTTGCTCACGCTCGGCAAAGCAAATAAATTTGTTCTGCTCTCGCTTACTCGCAACTTTAGTCGTTTACTTAAACACCAGTTGCGATAGGTTTGTTGGGTCAAAGTACCGTGCCGCTACCTCTTGCAACTGCTGTGCTGTAATGCTGTTAATTTTTTCTTCTATTTGGGCATACGATGCTAGTTTACCATGCAAAAAGTAACTTTTTGCCGCATTCAACACCCACGATTCCTTGTTATCGGATGCGATGAGCTGCTGCGCCAACAATTGTCGTTTAGCCCTTCGCAACGATGATTCGGTTAGGGTTACCTCTGCTAACTTTACTAACTCATTTTTTACCAAATTTATTGCCTTGGGTAGGTCAAAATGATCGCAACCCAAGTAAACACTCCAAATTCCAGTATCAGAATAAGGTGTATATTGTGCCTCTACCTGATACACCAAAGCATGACGTTCGCGTAAACTCATGTTAAGCCTACTGTTGGTAGAGGGGCCCCCTAATACATTTATCAACAAAGAGAAGGCATGTCTGTCGGCATCGAACATAGAAGGAGCGCGTCCACCTATTAGGCAATGCGCTTGCGATGTTTTTTTCTCTTTTGCTTGTGTGGTAGGAATATAATTTGTGGGTTGCAAACGGTTAAAAGACAACTCAGAAGGAACAGCTGGCACATTTAAATAACAATTTGCCCACTTCTCTATTTGCTTGGCAGACACATTGCCCATTACAAAAAACAACTGTCTATTGGGCGTGTACATACGCTTGTAAAAAGCATCCAAAGCCTGTGCCGTTACGGATTGTAACGATTTTTTGGTTCCTAAAATATTTCTGCCAATGGTATACCCATCAAAAACCGCATCCTCAAAATCATCAATAATGGACTCTGAAGGCGTATCCAAATAGGCATCAATCTCGTCCATTACCACTTCTCGTTCTTTCAGCAAGTTAGCATCGGTAATGCAAGTATGCAAGGAAATATCAGCCACCAACTCGAATGCACGGGCCAAATCACGCTTGAGCGATACAGCATACACCACGGTTTCTTCTTTGGTAGTATAAGCATTCAGTTCGCCACCCACGGCCTCTAACCGATTGATGATTTGCGCTGCACTGCGTTTTTCGGTACCCTTAAACAACATGTGTTCGGTAAGGTGTGCATACCCATGTTCCGAGGGCAATTCATCGCGCGTACCTACACCTACATACATACCACAATAGGCCACATCGCCTTTATAAGGAATGTGAAGCACACGCAAACCATTGGGCAGCACAAAAGTATGTAGGTTTATTTTTTTCACGATAACTAGTTGTTTAGACACAACAAGAGGGCGACTGTTTAGTCTCCCTCTTGGTAAAATATAGTATTATTTTACTTACTGTTTGTTGTTGTTACCCTTGTCAGAACCAACGCGGTCCATAGCACAACGGAAACCAATATCGTTAGCAGATTTGCTTTGTTCTTTGTAACGACGAGTAGCAGGACTCAACCAGTACGAACGGTCTTTCCAAGAACCACCTTTGTAAACACGAGTGGTATTCGAAATTTGGGTAGCCAAAAGTTTTTCCATATCGTTGTTTGCAAAGTCTGCATCGTACAAACGACGGGTTGCTACATCTGGATCTACTACATCGGTCCATCTGTTTACACCACTTTGTGCGTCACCGTCTTTCCAGTTACGAACGTCCAATTTGTTGTAGGCAGCCAAGCTGTCTCTTGAAACAGGAACATCGTAAGCCAAACGACCCAAGCTATCCAATTGGAAGTTACCAAGAGAGTCTTGTACTGGAGCTACGTATACGTTACCACGGAATGGATTGTATTCAGAATATTCGTCGCTACTTGCTGGACGATATACGTCCATTACCCATTCGTTTACGTTACCAGCCATGTTGTACAAACCAAAGTCGTTAGGCCAGAAAGAGTTTACTGGAGCAGTAATGTTCGCTTTATCGTTCAAGTCACCAGCCACACCCATCATGTCACCACGACCACGAGAGAAGTTGGCCATAATTTTACCACGATGTTTACGGTTAGGATTACGTGTTTGAGTACCATCCCATGGATAAATACGACGTACATCGTAGTTTTCCATATCTTCTTCCGATTTCAAGCCGTATGCAGCAAATTCCCATTCAGCCTCGGTTGGGAGACGATAGTTAGGCATCAACAAACCGTCAGACATATTGGTTTTACGAGGATCGCCAAATGCATTAACAGAAGTAGTTTTAGCCGATGCTGGATCGTAATCGTCTGTTTTTAGGTATTTACCGGTATTGAATGCTTTTGCTTTAGCGGTTGAGTCGTTTTCAAAACGAGTAGAGTCACGATAAATAGCTTCGAAATCGGGGAAATCGATAACGCCATTTTCTTTCAATACTTTTTCGTTTACACGGTCAGAACGCCATACGCAGTAGTCGGTAGCTTGTTCCCAGCTAACACCTACTACAGGGTACATATCGTATGCAACGTGGGTAAAGTAGTAGTTCAAATAAGGTTCGTTGTAGGCCAATTCTTCGCGCCATACAGTAGAGTCAGGACGGCATTTGTCCGACACTTTAGAACCATACATGAAATTCATCCAATAAACATACTCACGCCAGTCGCGGTTAGATATTTCGTATTGGTCCATGTAAAAGGTGTTCACAGTAACACGGCGTGGATAGTTGTTCCATTCGCTATAGGTGTCTTCGTTTACACGACCCATGGTAAATGTACCACCACCGATAAGCACCATTCCAGGAGGGGTTTCTTGTTCGTAATTGTCAACTACTTGGAAACCACCGTATTCTGCATCGTTGTATTTCCAACCAGTAGTGTTAGAAGTGCTCTTGTTACAAGCTGCAATGCCAAGCACTAGCAAACCGAAAAGAAGTGTTTTTTGAAAGATGTTTAATTTCATGGTATAAATTAAGGTTTTTATTTGCCGACTACAAAGATAACTGAAATTTTGGTTCAATATTGTATAAACCTACATTTTTTTTTAGTTTTTCCCAAAAATGACTGCAAAGATGAGGATAATTTTTAATTTTGCAAAAAAAAGATCAATTATCGACTAAAGTTGCGAGTAAGCGAGAGCAGAAGCAATGTTTACATTGATTATGCCGAGCGTGAGCAACTTCATGAGGGCGAAGCCCGAATAATCGACTAATCGACATATGCACCTCAACCTAAAAGGACAACTATTTAATTTGGAGAAGCCCGTGGTAATGGGCATCTACAACGTGAGTCCCGACTCTTTTTACACAGAGAGCGTTGAGCAAGTGTTGCCTAAAACGGTTGATATCATCGATTTAGGCGGTTGCTCTACCCGACCCGGCAGCACACCTGCCACCGCCGAACAAGAGAAAGAGCGCCTACAGCAAGGTTTTGCGCAACTAAAAACCAACTACGCAGACATCCCCGTATCGGTCGATACCTTTCGCCCCGAAATTGCCCATTGGGCGGTAACCGAGCAAGGAGCGGCCATTATCAACGATGTATCGGGCGGTAGTGATGCCATGTTTAAGGTGGTAGCAGACGTGCAAGTGCCCTACATTCTTACCTACCCCGAAGGCGGTTACAGTAGCGACATGCTGTTCTACTTTTCGAAACAAATAGCCCGTTTAACCCGTTGGGGTGTAAACGATATTATACTAGACCCCGGTTTTGGATTTGGCAAAACGTTGCAGCAAAACTACGAAATTGCCAAGCACCTTACCTGTTTACAAACCTTTGAGTTGCCTATTTTGGTAGGCATATCGCGCAAAAGCATGATTCAAAAAGTGCTAGGCACCACCCCACAAGACTCGCTTTTAGGCACCTGTATGCTACACAGCCATTTATTAGAAAGAGGGGCGCATATTTTGCGCGTGCACGACGTAGAGCCCGCTAAACAGGCCATTGCGATGTATGAGGCGATAAATCTATTGACTAATCGGGGAATCGACTAATCGGTGAATCGAATCAATGCGGTCACTGAGCTTGTCGACGTGTTGTTGACCGAAGGGAAAAAGTGCCCGATATAGATGGTGAGGCGGTGATTCAAGGTGAACGCAGTAGGGACGCACGGCTCGTGCGTCCGTGGTCGACTAAACAACAAGTAACGAATTATGATAGAATTTACTTTAAAAGACTTTTTCGACATTCTGATTGTTGCCCTTTTGTTGTTTCAAACCTACAAACTACTAAAAGGAACATCGGGCATGAGTATTTTTGCGATACTAATCAGTTTTATTTGCATCTGGTTCTTGGTATCGTTCATTTTCCACATGGAACTATTGGGCGCCATTTTAGACAAAGTGGCCAATGTCGGTGTTATCTTATTGGTTATTCTATACCAAGACGAAATTAGAACATTCTTCTCTAACCTAAGTGGCAGATATGCGAATAATATTTTTGCTCGACTTAAACGTGCGCTAGTTCGCAAAAACGAGAACCAACCACAAATCAATATTGAAGAAATTGTAGAAGCCACCATGGCTTGCTCTAAAACCAAAACCGGTGCACTCATTGTAATACAAAAAGAAGGCGATTTGAACACCTTTTGCCAAACCGGCGAAATAATCGATTCCAACATCAAAGCCCGCCTTATCGAAAATATTTTCTTTAAGAATACCCCTTTGCACGACGGTGCCCTTATTATTGTGGGCAACCAAATTAAATCGGTGGGTTGTATTTTGCCCATTTCGCACAAGCGCGATTTGCCCAAAGAACTGGGGTTGCGTCACCGTGCTGCCTTGGGCATTACCGAAAAAACAGATGCGTACGTTATTGTCGTTTCCGAAGAAACGGGTCGCATATCGTGCATACGCCAAGGCGAAATGCTACTAGGCGTGAGTAAGGAGCGGTTGGAGGAATGGCTTAGGAGTTAGGAGTTAGGAGTTAGGAGTTAGGAGTTACAAAAAAATCTCAGCAGGTGCTGAGATTTTTTTGTTCATATAATCGATTAGTCGGTTAGTCGATTAGTCGGAGCTTTGCTAGCAAAGCGACTGATTAAAATTTTGCATTATGCATATCGCCGGTTTCCATAAAGGCTTGGTGCATACCAAAGCATGTAGACAAGTTGGTAGGTGTGTGGCCTTTGCTTGCCGATGCCAAGTATTCGCGCATCAATGGACGATAGCTTGGATCTACGCAGTTATCAATGATTAGGTTAGCACGTTGAATAGGCGATTTACCACGCAAGTCGGCAATACCGTGTTCGGTAATCAATACTTTTACCGAGTGTTCGCTGTGGTCGATGTGCGATACCATAGGAACAATGGCACTGATAGCACCATTTTTAGCGGTAGAAGGAGTGGTAAAGATAGAAATGTAAGCGTTACGAGTAAAGTCGCCAGAACCACCCAAACCGTTCATCATTTTGGTACCCATAACGTGCGTACTGTTGATGTTACCGTAAATATCGGCTTCTAGTGCGGTATTGATGGTGATAAGACCCAAACGACGTACCAAACCAGGGTTGTTCGACAATTCTTGTGGACGAAGCACCAATTTGTTGTGGAAGAAGTCCATGTTGTCGTAAATTTCTTGCAACACAGGGTCGGTTACGGTTAGCGAGCAACCCGATGCAAAGGTAATGCGGCCTTTTTTCATTAGGTCGATAACCGCATCTTGAATTACCTCGGTAAACATGGTAAAGGCAGGAATTTCTGGGTTGTTACCCAATTCAAACATCACCGCATTAGCAATGTTACCTACACCACTTTGTACAGGAAGGAACGATTTAGGAATACGACCCAAACGCATTTCGTTGGTTAAGAATTCCGATACGTATTTACCAATTTGGGTGGTCACTTCGTCGGGAGCAGTAAAGCCACCTACTTCGTCTTTGCGGTTGGTTTTCACCACAGCTACCACTTTTTTAGGATCTACTCTCAATACAGGAACACCTGCACGGTCCGATACGCTGTACACAGGAATTTCGTGACGGCAAGGAGGGTCGCAAGGTTCGTAAATATCGTGCATGCCACGCAAGCTTTTGGGGTGGCGTTCGTTCAATTCAATAATAATACGGTCTGCCAAGTTAGCAATGGTAGGAGAAATACCCACACCACTGGTAAGTACAATCTCGCCCGCATCGTTGATATCGCAAGCCTCAATAATGGCTACGGTTGGTTTGGGCATAAAGCCGTAACGCAACTCTTGTGCCAATTGCGAAAGGTGCATATCAAAGTATTGCGCACCACCAGGAGTGTTTAGCGAGTTACGCAAGTCTTTGTTAGATTGGTAAGGAGTACGGAAACTAATGGCATTAGCACGTGCAAGCGCACCGTCGGTGCTATCGCCTGTAGAGGCACCTGTATACATACCAATTTTGAAAGGTTTACCCTCAGCGTGCAAAGCCTCTGCACGCGCAGCAAGAGCAGAAGGTACTTCTTTAGGCGCACCAGCAGGAGTAAAACCACTAAAGCCTACTACGTCGCCATCGTTAATTAGTTCGGCTGCTTGCTCAGCCGTCATTACGTTGTAAATCATATTATTTTGAGGTTAATTTAGTTCCGACTGCAAAGGTAATATTTTCTTTTTAATCTTTACATTTTCCGTGCTATTTTGGGGCTATTTTCACATTTTCC
>CAJGDW010000030.1 GCA_904502115.1 Paludibacteraceae bacterium
CCTTTGGTAACGGACAAGCCGAAGGTAAAGCAGACATGAGAAACTTGTTGGGTGGTAAAGGTGCTAACTTGGCCGAAATGAACTTGATCGGCGTACCTGTTCCTCCCGGGTTTACCATTACTACCGACGTTTGTAATGAATATTACGAAGTAGGTAAAGAAAAAGTGGTAGAACTTTTGAAAGAAGAAGTTGCCAACGCACTTGCACACGTAGAAAACTTGATGAACTCGAAATTTGGTGACGTAGCCAACCCACTTTTGGTTTCAGTTCGTTCGGGAGCTCGTGCTTCAATGCCTGGTATGATGGATACTATCTTGAACCTTGGTTTGAACGACGAAGTAGTAGCTGGTTTGGTTGCTAAAACCGGTAACCCACGTTTCGTATGGGACTCATATCGTCGTTTCGTTCAAATGTACGGCGACGTTGTGTTGGGTATGAAACCTGTAAACAAAACCGACATCGACCCATTTGAAGAAATCATCGAAAAAGTTAAAGAAGAAAAAGGTGTTAAACTTGATACCGAATTAACCGTAGAAGATTTGCAACAATTGGTTGCTGAATTCAAAGCTGCTGTTAAAAAACGTACTGGCAAAGATTTCCCCAACTCGGCTTACGATCAACTTTGGGGTGCTATCTGCGCTGTATTCGATAGCTGGATGAACGAACGCGCTATCTTGTATCGTAAAATGGAAGGTATCCCAGCAGAATGGGGTACAGCTGTTAACGTACAAGCAATGGTGTTCGGTAACATGGGCGAAACCTCTGCTACTGGTGTCGCATTTAGCCGTGACGCTGCTACTGGCGAAAACTTGTTTGTTGGTGAATACCTAATCAACGCTCAAGGTGAAGACGTAGTTGCTGGTATCCGTACTCCTCAACAAATTACCAAAATTGGTTCGCAACGTTGGGCTCAACTAGCTAACATTTCGGAAGAAGAACGTGCTGCTAAATATCCTTCAATGGAAGAAGCAATGCCCGAAATCTACGCTCAATTGGATGCTTTGCAAACCAAATTGGAAAATCACTACAAAGACATGCAAGATATGGAATTTACCGTACAAGAAGGTAAATTGTGGTTCTTGCAAACTCGTAACGGTAAACGTACCGGTGCTGCTATGGTGAAAATTGCTATGGACTTGTTGCACGAAGGTATGATTGACGAAAAAACAGCTGTTTTGCGTTGCGAGCCTAACAAACTAGACGAATTGTTGCACCCTGTATTTGACAAAGCTGCCTTGAAAGCTGCTCAAGTTCTTACCAAAGGTTTGGCTGCTTCTCCTGGTGCTGCTTGCGGTAAAATCGTGTTCAGCGCTGACGATGCTGCTCTTTGGGCTAGCAAAGGCGAACGCGTAATCATGGTGCGTATTGAAACCTCTCCAGAAGACTTGGCTGGTATGGCTGCTGCCGAAGGTATCTTGACCGCTCGTGGTGGTATGACTTCTCACGCTGCTGTTGTGGCACGTGGTATGGGTAAATGCTGCGTATCGGGTGCAGGTGCTTTGGTAATTGACTACGTTGCTAAAACCATGACTGTAGATGGTACTACCTTGAAAGAAGGTGATTACATCTCGTTGAACGGTTCTACTGGTGACGTTTACTTGGGTGCTGTTGCTACCAAAGAAGCTGAATTGGATGCAGACTTTGCAGAATTGATGACTTTGGCTGACAAATATACTCGCATGCAAGTTCGTACCAACGCTGATACTCCTCACGATGCAGCTGTTGCACGTAAATTTGGTGCTGTAGGTATTGGTCTTTGCCGTACCGAACACATGTTCTTTGAAGGTGACAAAATCCGTGCTATGCGCGAAATGATCTTGGCAGAAACCCAAGACGGTCGTCGTAAAGCATTGGAAAAAATCCTTCCATATCAACAAGCAGACTTCAAAGGCATCTTCAAAGCAATGGAAGGTTGCCCTGTAACTGTTCGTTTGTTGGATCCTCCTTTGCACGAGTTTGTTCCTCATAACGAAAAAGAACAACGCGAATTGGCAGACGTAATGGGCGTATCGTTCGATTACATCCGTCACCGTGTTGATTCGTTGCACGAAGCTAACCCAATGTTGGGTCACCGTGGTTGTCGTTTGGGTAACACCTATCCAGAAATCACTCAAATGCAAACCCGCGCTATCTTGGGTGCTGCATTGGAATTGAAAAAAGAAGGTGTGGTTACTTTCCCAGAAATCATGGTTCCTCTAACAGGTATCTTGCACGAGTTTGCTAACCAAGAAGGCATTATCCGTGCTGAAGCAGAAAAATTGTTTGCAGAAAAAGGCGATCGTATCGAATTCAAAGTGGGTACTATGATCGAAATTCCTCGTGCTGCATTGACCGCTGATAGAATCGCTACCAAAGCTGAATTCTTCTCGTTCGGTACTAACGACTTGACCCAAATGACCTTTGGTTATAGCCGTGACGACATTGCTTCGTTCTTGCCAGCATACTTGGATATGAAGATTTTGCCTAACGACCCATTCCAAGTGCTAGACCAAAACGGTGTAGGCCAATTGGTACAAATGGCTACTGCAAAAGGTCGTGCTGCTCGTCCTGACTTGAAATGCGGTATTTGTGGTGAACACGGTGGTGAACCTTCTTCTGTAGAATTCTGCCACAGAACAGGTTTGAACTACGTATCTTGCTCTCCATTCCGTGTGCCTATCGCACGTTTGGCTGCTGCTCAAGCTGCTATCAAAGAATAATCGAAACCGATGTTCTATATACGAAAACCTCGCTTCGGCGAGGTTTTTTTTGTTTTTGCCTTTGCTTTTTATTACCTTTACAACTCCTTATAAAAAACAGAGAAAATGAATGCAATTTTAAGATACGTAGATCCTACTTTTATTATTGGTTTATTGGTGGTTTTCTTCTTGATTCTTATTTGTAGAAGATGGCTTTGGATTTATGCAGTAGGTAAGTGGCGTGCTTATAAAAGAGGTTATTCGGTTACTACCGCGAACTTATTTTTTATGAAATCGGAAAAATGTTTTGACGAACGTTTTTTTGATGGATTGAAATTGTTAAAAGAGAAAGGATATACAGCACCTATTTACGATTTGTGCGTATCATATAAGGTAGAAGGTTTCTCTTTCGAAGAAATGGCAGAGACCATGGATTATGTAACCGAAAACAATTTGAATATATCATTGCGTCAGGTTTTAATGGTACAACGTCAAAAATTAGGTAAAACGTTGCCATTGGTAAAAAAATGTAAGGATTTTTTCCCTATTCAATTTGAGGTTACCTATCCAAAAGCTAAACTTGTTTTTTCTGCCAAAGCAAGATTTGTCTTTCCTAATGTGGCATATACCAACGAAACTCCTGCCGATATAGTGGCACGTATGGAACAATATGCAAAAGCCTTTGTTCCAGAGAAGAACAAAGACTTTACTATAGCATATTGGAATCGATATTATTCTGCTTCAACTGTATTGGAACAATTTGCAGTTGAATTGATCGATGTTTGTGTAGATTGGGAAGTTAAACAATGATTCTCGACCGTCCAAACGTTTCCAGGATGTGTTTCTAACAAGTTGTGGTTGTGAGTTGCCATAATAATGGTGGTATCTTCGTTCTTGCAAATATTGTGCAATAAATCAACCAATCCATTTCCTGTTTCTGGGTCAAGATTACCTGTAGGTTCGTCTGCTAAAATTAACTTAGGTTTGTTGAGCAAGGCACGTGCAATCACAATGCGTTGTTGTTCACCGCCCGAAAGTTCGTGAGGCATTTTATAGCCTTTAGCACCCATTCCCACTTCTTTCAATACCTCGCTAATGCGTTTTTTCATTTCTTCCTTGTTTTTCCAACCGGTTGCTTTTAATACAAACTGCAAGTTGTCAAAGATGCTACGGTCTGTTAGCAGTTGAAAATCTTGGAAGATGATACCAATTTTACGACGTAGGAAGGGTATTTCTTTGTTTTTGATTTTAGGTAAGTAATAATCTAATACAGTGGCATCGCCTTTTACTGGTAGTTCGGCATACATGGTTTTAAGCAAACTACTTTTGCCAGAACCGACTTTGCCAATAAGGTAATAAAATTGTCCTGTTTGTACCGTTAGCGATACATTTTTTAGAACAATTTGCTCTTTTTGGTAAATATCTACGTTTTTGTATTCGATTATTTGTGCCATAAAGGATGATTATTTGTGACGTTTTTTAAGCTCTTCACCCAATGTTTCGATGCGCATACCTTTAGAGGTAAGCAATACAATTAGGTGATAGATAAGGTCTGATGCTTCGTAAACAAAACCTTCTTCGGTACCGTTGGTAGCTTCGATAACGGTTTCTACCGCTTCTTCGCCTACTTTTTGTGCCATGCGGTTTATACCTTTTTTGAATAGTGAAGTGGTGTAAGAACCTTCGGGCATTTCTTGGTAGCGTTTGTCAATAAAGTCTTGCAAGTATTTGATAAAAGCCAAACCGTCCATTTGGTTGGTTTCGCCAAAGCAAGTATCGGCACCTGTGTGGCATACAGGACCCACTGGATTTACTTTAATAAGTAGGGTATCGCTGTCGCAATCTTCTTTGATCGATACAACGTTTAAGAAATTGCCGCTGGTTTCGCCTTTGGTCCAAAGACATTTACGGGTACGGCTATAGAAAGTTACTTTGCCAATTTCTTGGGTTTTGTTAAAGGCTTCTTGGTTCATAAAACCCAACATCAATACTTTACCTGTGGTATTATCTTGGATAATAGCAGGAATAAGTCCGCCTTGTTTTTCAAAATCTAGATTCATCTGACAGGGATATTTTGTGTTTTTAAATAATCTTTTAGTTCGTCAATTTTAATTTCGCCAAAGTGGAAAACACTGGCAGCAAGAGCAGCATCGGCTTTGCCTAGTTCAAAAGCATCTTTGAAGTGTTCCATAGCACCTGCACCGCCCGAAGCAATTACTGGAATGGTAAGTGCGTCTGCCAAAGCAGCCAAAGCTTCGTTAGGATAACCGGTTTTAACACCGTCGTGGCTCATAGAGGTAAACAAAATTTCTCCAGCGCCACGTTCTTGTGCTTCTACAGCCCATTCTACTAGTTTGCGTTCGGTAGGGATACGACCACCGTTAAGGTAGCAAACCCATTCGCCGTTTTCTTCTTGTTTAGCATCGATGGCTACTACGCATACTTGCGAACCAAAGTTAGCGGCAATTTGATTGATCAAATCGGGGTTGCGTAGGGCAGCCGAGTTGATAGATACTTTGTCGGCGCCAGCTTTTAACAAGCGTTCTACGTCGCTAAGTTCGTTGATACCACCACCTACGGTGAAAGGAATGCTTACGTTGGCAGCTACGCGTTCTACTACGTCGGTAAAGGTTTTACGACCTTCGTGCGATGCGGTGATGTCCAAAATTACTAACTCGTCAGCACCGGCTTTGCTATAAAATGCGCCTAATTCGGCTGGGTCGCCTGCGTCGCGGAAATTTACAAAATTGACGCCTTTAACGACTTTGCCGTCTTTTACGTCTAAACAAGGGATAATTCTTTTTGCTAACATATTTTTTAAATTGACTAATCGGTTAATCGGTTAATCGGTGAATCGATTCTATTCGGTCACTGAGCTTGTCGAGTTTCTTGAGCAGCGAGAGCAGAAGCAATGCGGTCACTGAGCTTGTCGAAGTGCCCAGCATTGATTATGCCGAGTCGCAAAAGAAATATTAAAGTGCCCGATTCACTCGCAACTTTCGACAATCGACAAGCGACAATTGACTAGCGACAATTGACAATCGACTGTTCGATTTCTTTTAAGGTAATGTTGCCTTCGTATATGGCTTTGCCAAAAATAACGGCAGGTACGCCTGCAGCATCTAACTCAATAATATCGTTCATGTTGCTAACACCGCCGCTGGCAATGAGCCATAGGGTGGGGTGCGCCGCTAAAATTTCTTGGTAAAGTGCGGTAGATGGGCCTTGTAGCATACCGTCTTTGGCAATGTCGGTACAAATTACTTGGCTAACACCTTTGCCGATGTAATCTGCCAAAAAGTCGAGCAGCTGGCAATCGGTGTTTTCTAACCAACCGGTTACAGCAATTTTTTTGTCTTTGGCATCGGCTCCCAAAATAATTTTATCGCTACCGTATTGGTTTAGCCACGATAAAAATTGGTTGGGATTTTTTACGGCAATACTGCCGCCGGTTATCATGGATGCGCCGCTTTCAAAAGCAATGCGCAAATCGTCGTCTGTTTTTAAACCACCACCAAAGTCGATGGTAAGGTTGGTGTGGGTAGCAATGTTTTCCAATACCTTGTGGTTAACAATGTGTTGGGCTTTGGCTCCGTCTAAATCTACCAAGTGCAGGCGGGTAATGCCGTGGTCTTGGAACGATTTGGCTACCTCTAATGGGTTATCGTTGTATGTTTTTTGACGGCTGTAATCGCCTTGCGATAGGCGTACACATTTGCCGTCAATAATATCGATAGCTGGAATGAGTTGAATCATAACTGCAAAAAGTTCTCTAAAATGAGGCTACCCACATCGCCGCTTTTTTCGGGGTGAAACTGGGTGGCGTAAAAGTTATCTTTGTTCAGTGCTGCGCTAAAAGGACCGCTGTACTGGGTGGTGGCAATGGTATGCTCGCAAACTGGTACGTAATAGCTGTGTACAAAATACACGTAATCGTTCTCTTGGTTGCGGGCAAATAGAGGACCTTTTAGTTGCTCTATTTGATTCCATCCCATGTGCGGAATTTTTAATCCTTTTTGCCAAGTAAATTTTTTGACCGGAATGTCAAAAATACCCAAGGCATCTACGTTTCCTTCTTCTGAGTGCTTGCACAATAGTTGCATGCCTAAGCAGATGCCCAAAACAGGTTGGGTTAGGTTTTTAATTACTTGGTCGAGCCCTGTTTTTTGCAAATATTGCATGGTGGTTGCCGCTTCGCCCACTCCAGGAAAAATTACCTTGTCTGCTTGCTGCAAAAGGGTAGGGTTATCGGTTAAAATAGGTTCGATGCCCAATCTTCTGAGCGCGTGTACTACCGAGTGTATATTGCCGGCGTTGTATTTTACAATGGCAACTTGCATGGTTTAACCAAATACGATGGTTTTGTTTTTGTAAACTAAAATTTTACGTTCAATGTGTTTCTCAACAGCGCGCGATAACACTACTTTTTCCAAGTCTTGGCCTTTACGAATAAGGTTTTCGATGCTGTCCTTGTGCGATATGCGGGCTACGTCTTGTTTGATGATAGGACCTGCGTCTAGCTCTTCTGTTACGTAGTGGCTAGTAGCACCAATAATTTTTACACCGCGTTCAAATGCTGCGTGGTAAGGTTTTGCACCCACAAAGGCAGGCAAGAACGAGTGGTGAATGTTGATGATTTTATTGGGATAAGCCTCAATCATAGCAGGAGTAATGATTTGCATGTAGCGTGCCAATACCACAAAGGTAATGTCGTGTTGGCGCAATAGCTCCATTTCTTTGGCTTCTTGTTCTGCTTTGTTTTCTTTGGTAATGGGCAAGCAGTAGTAAGGAATACCAAATTTTTTAGCAACGTGTTCCATATCGGGGTGGTTGCTAATGATAAGTGGAATTTCTACGTTCCAGTCGCCTGCTTCGTAGTGTGCCAAAAGGTCGTACAAGCAGTGTGCTTGTTTTGACACAAACAAGGCCATGCGAGGTTTTTGAGCATGGAAATAAATCTCAAATTCCATTTGGTATTTTTTTGCCAAAAGGGTATCGAAATACTCTTTTACTTTGTCGCGAGGAATTAAGAAATTTTCCAATTCCCATTCTACACGCATAAAAAATACTTTTTCGGCTTTATCTACGTGTTGGTCAAGGTAAATAATGTTACCTTTGTTGATATTGATAAATTCGGTTACTGCAGCAATAATGCCTTGTTTATCAGGGCAGTGTAATAGCAATACGGCCGTGTCTTTTTGGGCTTTTTCCATGTTTTTTATCTGTCTTTTTACGAAACGCAAATATACAAAAATATTGGCATATACAGAAAAAAATTGTACATTTGTTGATTCAATGGTCGCTTGTCACTTGTCGTTTGTCGATAGTTGCGAGTGAATCGGTCACTGAGCCTGTCGACGTGTTGTTGACCGAAGGGAAAAAGTGCCCGATTCACCGATTAGTCGATTAGTCATGAGGGCGAAGCCCGAATAAATAAAAGAATAAACAATGAAATACTCCGAATCCGAACTCATCATCAACGGCGATGGAAGCGTATTCCATTTGCATTTGTTGCCAGGACAATTGGCTGACAAGGTTATTTTAGTGGGCGATCAAAACCGTGTAGACAAGGTGGCTGCCTTTTTTGATAGTATTGAGTGTACGGTGCAAAATCGCGAGTTTAGAACCATTACGGGACGCTTCAAAGACAAGCGAATTTCGGTGGTTTCTACGGGTATTGGAACCGATAATATCGACATTGTTTTAACCGAGTTAGATGCCTTGGTAAACATCGATTTGCAGACTCGCGAAGATAAAGAAAATAAAACAAAACTTTCTATTGTTCGCATAGGAACATCGGGAGGATTGCAACCTTTTACGCCAGAAGGCACTTTTGTGGTTTCGGAGTATGGAATTGGCTTTGATGGATTGCTCAATTATTATGCCGGACGCGATGCGGTTTGCGACCTTAATTTTGAAAAAGCTTTTGTGGCGCAAACAGGTTACGATGCGCGTTTTGCAGCCCCTTATTGCATTGCAACATCTAGCCGTTTAACCCGTCAAATTGCCGGCGATGACATGGTGCTAGGTACGACCATTTCGGCTCCTGGTTTTTATGGGCCACAGGGCAGGGCCATTCGTATTCCATTGCACGATGCATCGCTCAACAATAAAATAATGCAGTTTGAATACGAGGGACATCGCATTACTAATTTTGAAATGGAAGGTTCTGCCATTGCAGGGTTATCGGCCTTGTTGGGGCACGATGCCACCACGGTTTGCCTGATTATTGCCAACCGATTGGGCAAACGCTTTATTGGCAGCTACGACGAAAAAATGAAAGAACTGATTCAAACGGTACTTGAAAGAATTTGAAAATTCTTTCAAGTCAAGAGTCAAAGGTCGAAGGTCGAAAGTAGGTACGCACGGCTCGTGCGTCCGTGGTGCAAGCGGAGAGCAGAAGTAAAATAGGAACCGCCCTTCGACAAGCTCAGGGACCGATTTTATCGCCTAAACGAATTTCAGTGCAAGCCGAGCGCAGAAGCAAACTTGTTTGGTTATGCCAAGGCGCAGCCTGAAATCATGAAAAGCGAAGCTTTGAATAATAAACAACTAAACAACATATGAACATTATCGATTTAATTGGAAAGACGCCTTTGTTAAAGGTAAGTGATGATTTTAATATTTATGCGAAAGCAGAGTTTTTGAACCCTGGCGGCAGTATCAAAGACAGGGTAGCAAAAAACATGATAGAACAAGCCGAAAAAGAGGGCAGACTCAGACCAGGTATGACCATTATTGAACCTACATCGGGCAATACAGGCATTGGTTTGGCGTTGGTAGGCGTGCGCAAAGGTTACAAGGTGATTATTGTAATGCCCGAAAACATGAGCGAGGAGCGCAAACGCATTATTCGCTGTTTGGGAGCAGGTTTGGAATTAACCCCCAAAGAGTTGAGCCTAGAAGGAGCGGTTAAAAAAGCCGAAAGCATTGCCGCCGAATTGGGCGAGAATGCCTTTATTCCTCAACAATTTGTAAACCCCAATAACCCTGCTATCCATTACCAAACTACAGCAGTAGAGTTGTGGGAACAAATGGATGGTCAAATTGATATTTTTGTATCGGGATTGGGTAGTGGAGGTACATTACAAGGCATTGGTAAGTTCTTAAAAGAAAAAAATCCCAATATCAAAGTGGTAGCTGTAGAACCCAAAGATGTGTCGGCTTTGTTGGGTCACGAACCTGGTTTGCACCAAATTCAGGGCATTGGCGATGGTTTTGTGCCAGAAGTGCTAGATACATCGTTGATAGACGAAGTAGTAGAAGTGTCGGATGCCGATGCCATCTATACTACCCGCAAAATGGCAGAAGTATACGGTTTGTTGTGCGGCACCTCATCGGGTGCTAACGTATGGGCAGCCATTCAAATGGCCAACAAATACGGCAAAGACAAACGCGTGGCTACCGTTTTGGCCGACAGAATTGAACGGTATTTTAGTACCAATTTGCTGTAAGCTGGCGCCTGGGCGACCGTCAATAGTCGAAAGTCGAAAGTCAGTGCAAGGTGAGTGCAGAAGCAAGCTTGCTTGGTTATGCCGAACCGCAGCCTGACTTCATGAGCGAATCGAATAAAGTCGCAAGTCAGTGCAAGGTGAGTATTTCGGGCCCTTCGACAAGCTCAGGGACCGAATTATAACGATTAGTCGATTAGTCGATTAGTCGATTCGTCAAATTTACTTATTCCACGTGTGGCTAAAGCTATAGCTAACACGAAGTACACCCCTGATGTTATCGACACGATAATCGGGGGTTATTTTTTTGCCTTCCCAATGGCCGTATGCCGCATTGGTGTATTCGCATTCTAGGCCAACGCCCAGTCCTTTGTAGTTAAATTCTACCGATGCAGCGGTTTTGATAAGGTCGCTTACGTTGCTGCCTGTGCCGTAGATGGAAGAGCATTCCGCATCGCTTCCTAAAGTTTTTAAATAACCTGCAAACACGTTAAAACGCCATTTGCTGCCATAGCTGGCACATACGTATGCCGCCATTTGGTCTAAATTGGCATAGGTGGCTTGTAGGTTCTCTACATCTTCCGATACCAAACCGTATCCGCCCAAAACAATTAAGTGCGACAGGTTTTGACCGCCCAATACGCGGGCATTGAACAACCAGTTGTCTTGCTTAAATTCGGTATAAACCGTACCCGAGAAACTGTGCAAAGGCATGGTTTGTACGGTCGAACCGATTTCGCTGGTAAAGGTATGGTCGATGCCACAGTAGCGGTATTCGCCCATCAAACCGTATTTCCAATTGTTGGCAGTACCGGTAAACCCTAACACAGCTTCGGGGCGGATGTACTTAACGCCTTCGGTTACAAAAGCGGCGGTTAGTTTGAAATGAGGGGTGGCCATCCACTCGTATCGAATTTGGGGTGAACGGTTGATGATACCCGTTGGCGTACCTCCGTTTAAGGTAAGCACGTTGGGGAAAATACCATCGTAGTAGGGGTGCCAGGTTTGACCTACCAAAAGGGTGTGGTTTTTATAGGCGATAGAGGCGTATGCGTGGCGCAGACGGAAAATATCGATGTAAGTAGCTGTACCGCAAAAATCGCCCTCGATGTGCGCCCCCAATTTCAAATTGTTTAAGCTGTATTGGTATTTTAAACCAATGCGCGATGTAATGGCTAAAAAACCAGCATTTACTTTGGCATTTTTGTCAAAACCGTAGTCGTCCAGCTCAATGGGTTTGGGATACAGGCAAATAATACCCCCTTTTGCCTCGTAATTTTCGCGGCTGTTTACGTACATTTCGCTGCGGGCAAAACCATAAACAGTAATGGCGTGGCTGTCTTTTTTGGTAGCCGTGCTGTCGGCATTTTGTGCCATACCTGTTAACGATACTAATGCTATAAGGGTGGTTAAGACAATTTTTCTCACGGTAATTTATGCCTCTAAAATTGGGTGGCAAAATTAGGTAATTTTATTGAAAAATGTCCATTCAGGTGCTTTTAAGTTGCGTTTTGTGTTAAATTTTATTACATTTGCCATTCTTTTAACCCAAAATCAATTATTCTATGAACAAAAAAAGCAATATCCCGCCCATTTATGTGCCTGTGCTGGTTATTTTATTCCTGGTTGGCATGTTGGTGTTGGTCATTAAAACCTTTGGTGTAGATTCGTTGGCAGGGGGCAGTCAGATAGCCTTGTTAATGACTTCTATGGTTTGTATCTTGTTGGGTACACTGGTATATAAACGCACCTGGGACGATTTTGAACAGCAAATTAAAGAGGGCATTGGTGGTGTTGGATCGGCGGTTATTATTTTGCTCATTATTGGTGCACTAGGTGGCGCTTGGATGGTGAGTGGGGTAGTTCCTACGCTAATTTACTACGGTTTGCAAATTATTCACCCCTCTATCTTTTTGGTAGCAACTTGTATTTTGTGTTCACTGGTTTCGTTGGTAATTGGTAGTTCTTGGACCACCATTGCTACGGTAGGTGTGGCACTTATTGGCATTGGTCAGGCACTAGGTTTTTCGCCCGAGTTGATTGCCGGTGCCATTTTATCAGGTGCTTATTTTGGCGATAAAATGTCGCCTTTGTCCGATACTACGGTAGTTGCAGCATCATCGTCCGAAACTCCTTTGTTTGAACACATTAGGTACATGATGATTACCACTGTACCTTCTATGTTGATTACCTTGGTTATCTTTACCATTATTGGTTTTGTGCATCCTGCCGTGGGTAATTCATCGCCCGAAGAACTAATTACTGCCTTGCACGATCGTTTTGTTATTTCGCCATGGTTGCTGTTGGTGCCTGTGTTTACCGCCATTTTGATTGCTAAAAAATTGCCTCCTATTGTAACGTTGTGTTTGTCTACAGCCGTAGCCATTTTGGTAGCGGTGTTTGTGCAACCCGATAACCTTTACGAGGTAGCAGGCGAACAAAACTTGTTTAAAGGAGCGATGATTGCTTTGTACGGTACTACCGAATTGGCATCGGATAACAAGTTGTTGGTAGAATTGATTGATACCAGCGGCATGGCAGGTATGTTGCATACCGTTTGGTTGGTGTTATGTGCTATGACCTTTGGTTCTTGCATGAAAGCATGCGGTTTTGTAGAAAGTATGACCAATTTCTGCAGCAAGTTAATTACCAAACGTACATCGTTGGTGGCAACAACCGTAACCTCTGGTTTCTTCTTTAACGTAACTACTGCCGACCAATATTTGAGCATTATCTTAACCTCTAACTTGTTTAAAAACGTATACAAAGAAAACGGTTACGAAAGCCGCTTGTTGAGCCGCTCGTTAGAAGACGGTGCTACGGTAACATCGCCTTTGGTGCCATGGAGTACCTGTGGTATGACACACTCTACCATTTTAGGCGTATCTACCTTTATGTATTTCCCATATTGTTTCTTCTGTTACATCAGCCCCATTATGTCTATTGCTATTGCTGCATTGGGCTATAAAATTTTCAGAAACGGCAAAAAAGTGAACGCAAAAGAAGCGACTGCGTAAGTGAATTTTCTTGCCTTATATCGTTTGTTCGATAATAACAAAGCCAGTCCAGATGGGCTGGCTTTGTTGTATTTAGAGGGATAATATCACGTTTCAGTGGTCGCATAATTTGCGACAACTCGTTCTGATGGTTTATTCTAGTAAATCTGTTATTCTGATATTGAGTACTTGTGCAATGTCGTACAAGGTGTAAATGGTGAAATTATGAGTGCCTCGCATCCATTTTGATATCTCAGAAGGACGTTTGTTCATTCTTTCTGCAAGATCTTTTTGATTCATATTGTTTTGCTTTAGATACAAATCGATCTTATCAGAAATGCGCAACGACATTTCTAATTTACCATTTAAGTTGCTAGGGATGTTTTTTACACACTCTGTAAATAATTGATTTGCATTCATAGGTGTTAGGTTATAGGGAAAGAATCTGTGGTAATAGATGTTATTTTAGTACCTTCAATAGTAATATTACCGTCTTTCACTCCTTTCTTTAGAATCTTATTAAAGGCCTTTAAATTCATAACATATCCATTAAGTTCCTGATCTTCTTGGTATGTTCTAGTTGTTTTTATACCTCCATTCCCTATTATAAGAATTTGATCAGAAATTCGTAAACAATATAATCTGAGACGTTTTGAATCCAATCCTGAAGCTTTTATTTCTCCTCCTTCATTTCGAAAATAGCGTTCACATGCACCTATTTCTAATATGTGTGATAATACTTTAATGATTGAATTAAAACTTTCATTGTATACGGCGTTGTCTTTAAATTTGATGATAAATTTCTCAAATTCAGTGTGATTATCATCGTTGAAATTAATAGAGTAAAGGCATGTGTTACTACTTTTGCTAATTTCTTTTAAAGAGACTTTGTTTTCTTTCATAATTACAATTTAAGATGGTTATACATTAAAACTTGCTGCAAAGATAAGAATTATTTTTAAATTCACCTATAAGTGAATTAGAGATTTTACAATTTTGATGAAAGGTGGAATGAAATACCATGTTGAACGACATTGCACAGAATAAAAAATTAGTATCTTTGCATAAGAAAGGCTTCGCTTCGGCATAGCAAACTAAGCAAGCTTGTTTACTCTGCTCTCAGATTGCACTTTCTTTGACATATCAGAAACAGTATTACAATTAAAATTAAACACAGAAGATTAGTTGTGAATTGCTTTCATTATAGTATCTTTGACATATCAGAAACAGTGAAGAACGACGTAAGAAGGCAGAAGATGCTGTTGTGAATTGCTTTCATTATAGTATCTTTGACATATCAGAAACAGTGAAATCAATTTATAACCATCAATGGTGGTAGTTGTGAATTGCTTTCATTTATTTATCTTTGACATATCAGAAACAGTAAAGATCGTGTTATTAAGTACATAGACGTAGTTGTGAATTGCTTTCATTTATTTATCTTTGACATATCAGAAACAGTCGTGGGTGGTTATACGGGCAGAGCGGTACTGTTGTGAATTGCTTTCATTTATTTATCTTTGACATATCAGAAACAGTTTAAAAAATTGAAACTATGAAACAAAACACGTTGTGAATTGCTTTCATTTATTTATCTTTGACATATCAGAAACAGTTCCACAAGCAGAATCTTCTGCAGTGTTTCAGTTGTGAATTGCTTTCATTTATTTATCTTTGACATATCAGAAACAGTACAACTTAATAAATTAGAACTATGGCAGAAGTTGTGAATTGCTTTCATTTATTTATCTTTGACATATCAGAAACAGTA
>CAJGDW010000031.1 GCA_904502115.1 Paludibacteraceae bacterium
AACAGGTGGTTAAACTGCGTACTCATGCACGCCCCAGCCGTGGGCCCAAAAAACGCTGTTTTTTGGCACGCCATACGCTCAAACTGCTCCACACTGCCGTCAAACGGTTCTGTAAGCGTGTGCCATGCCATATCCAAGTAACCAAAGCTAAGTTGTCTGATACAAGCGTAAGCCGCCAAGTAGGTACGTGCACTTTTCATTTTTTGCACCAACGAATCGGGAATTACCATGCCCGTTTCGTAATGCAACGCCACCTTTTGCAAAAAGTGGTTTTCGTCTGCAAAGTTTTCCATCAGTTGCGAGGGCAATTCTACAAAATCGCGGTACACGTTGGTGCCACTTTGGCTAGGATAGGTAACATCCGACAGCAATCCGTGCAAGGCATGTCCAAACTCGTGCAAAAAGGTTTGCACCTCGTCAAAGGTAAGCAACGAAGCATTGCCTGCGGTAGGAGGCGTAAAGTTCATCACAATCGAAATGAGCGGACGCGTATCTTTCCCGTCCTTTTTCCATTGTCCCCTAAATTCGGTCATCCAGGCGCCGCCGCGTTTGTTGCTGCGTGGAAAAAAGTCGGTGTAAAGCAAGCCCATGTAGCGTTTATCGGCATCGTACACTTCGTAAACCTTAACATCGGGGTGGTATTTTTGCAACGTATCGTTCTCTATAAATTGCAAACCATACAATTCGCCTGCCAACCAATACACCCCGTTTATTACGTTGTTGAGTTCAAAATAGGGACGCAATTGCTCGCTGTTAAAGTGGTAGGTTTCTTCTTTGTATTTCTCTGTATAATATGCCCAATCCCAGGGTTTTAGTTCAAAAGAGGCATCGCCTGTAAGGCGTTGTGCGTATGCAGTAATTTGCTCTTTTTCTTGCAAAGCAACGGGGTAGTAAACGGCCAAAAGTTGGTCTAGCAAGCCGTATACAGCTTCGCAATTTTGCGCCATGGTGCGTTTTAGGCGGTAACTGCCGTAGGTGGGTTCTTGCATCAACTTGGCTAGGGCAAGTCGGTCGTTCACAATTTGTTTTACCAACTCATTGTTGTCGTTTTCGCCGCCTTGGTTGCCTTTTCTGTTGTAGGCCATGTACAAGGTTTCACGCAACTGACGGTTGTGTGCATATTGCATAAACGGTTGGTAACTGGGCATGCTCAAATCAATAATCCAACCTTCTAACCCTTTATCAATGGCTTTTTGTCGGGCTGCTTGCAAGGCGGTTTCGGGCAATCCAGCCACGTCTTCTGCCTGGGTTAGGTGCATTTGGTAAGCATTGGTTTCTTTTAGCACATTGCTGCCAAATTGAAGGGTTTGTGTGCTAAGACGGCTAGAAAGTTTGGCAAACGTGGCTTTGTCTTCGGCATTTAGGTTGGCTCCAGAGCGCACAAACGATTGGTAGGTATCTTCCAATAATTTGGCCTGATACCCCGTTAATTGGTCTTTTTCTTGTTCATAAACCGTTTTAACACGGGCAAACAGGGCTTCGTTTTGGAAAATTTCGTTGGCCGCTTCCGACAAAATGGGCGAGTAGCGATTGGCCAATTCGTCCAACTCGTCGCTGGTGGCAGCTTCGGTTAAATTAAATAATACCGAGGTAACACGGTCTAAAATATCCGTTCCTTCTTCTAGTGCCTCAATGGTGTTGGCAAAGGTGGCAGGAGCTGGGTTCTCGGTAATTTGTTGAATGTACTGCTTTTGTTGTTCCAATCCTTTGTCAAGGGCTTCGCTGTAGTCTTCTAGGCGTATTTCTTCAAAAGGAACGCTTTCAAAAGGGGTATTGTAGGGTTGTAGGAACACGTTGGTATGCCCTACAACGGCTGTTGTGCAGGTGCTCATAAATAAGGCAATTAAAAGTTTTTTCATTCGTGGTAGATGCGATTAACGTGTTCTATGCCGTTAATCATCTCCAACTGATGGCAGATGTTTTTCACCTCGTCGGTATGGTTGACAGCTACGTTGATAACCGCTCTAAAGATACCGCCAATGGTCGATACGGTTAGGTGGTTGATGTTGTTGTCAAATTGGCTCGAAATAATTTCGACAATATCGAGCAACATGCGCTTGCGGTCAATGCCTTTTATCTCAATGAGTGCAAAATAATTGGCATTGGCTTCGGGGGTAAATTGTACCGAAACAATTTTAGGCCCTTGTTGCGATTTTAGGCGCATGGCTTCTTCGCAGTTGCGCAAGTGAACCGATATGGTGCCGTCGGGGTTCTTAAATCCAATTACCTCGTCGCCGGGTAGGGCATTACAGCAAGGACAAATGTGCAAATTGCTGGTAATGGGGGAAAGGTTGTTGTGTTGTTTTTGGTTGTTGATGAGTTTTTGATATATATCCTGGTCTTTGATAATTCGACCATTGCTTTTTGCCAATTCAAAAAGTTGCTCGCTGGTTACTTCGTTTTTACCCAATGCAATGAGCAGTTCGTCCAAGGTTTTGAACGAGAACTGCAACAAAATGGTATTCAATACGGTAGTAGAAATACCGCCTTGTACCGATTGATTCATGCCCAACGAGGTAAAAATATCGTTTAGAATCGACTCGCCCCTTTCTCTGAATGCTTTGTTGGCTTGTTTAGACAAGTTGCTCAATTCGCGTTTAGCACGAACCGTAGTAACGTATTTAATCCATTCGGGACGGGGTGTTTGTTGTTTAGATGTTAAGATTTCTACTTGGTCGCCACTTTGCAATTCGTAGTTAAGCGGTACCAATTTGTTGTTTACCTTGGCTCCAATGCAATGGCTACCAATGTCCGAGTGTATTTCAAAGGCAAAGTCCAAAGCGGTAGCGCCCGTAGGAAGGGTTTTCATCTCGCCTTTTGGGGTAAATACAAATATCTCGGCATCGTATAGCGTCAGTTTAAAGGTGTCCAAAAACTGCATGGCATCCGAGTCGGGGTGTTTGAGCAAATCGTTGATGGTACCCAACCATTCTTCAATTTTCGATTCGCTCGACGAGTAATCTTTCTTGTAGTTCCAGTGTGCTGCCAACCCTTTTTCGGCAATGTCGTCCATCCGATTGCTCCTAATTTGCACCTCAATCCACAAGCCATCGGGGCCCATTACGGTAACGTGTAGAGCTTCGTAACCATTCGATTTGGGAGTGGTAACCCAGTCGCGTGTGCGCGAGGGGTGTGGGGTGTAAATTTGGGTAATCAGGTTGTAAATGCGCCAGCATTCTTGGCGTTCGTCGGCGCCAGGGTGGGGTTTGAACACAATACGAGCCCCTAAAATATCAAACACTTCTTCAAACGGAATGTGTTTGGCTTGCATTTTGTTCCAAATGGAGTAGGCCGATTTGATGCGTTCTTTCATTACAAATTCAAATCCCATCGATAGCAAGCGGTTCATGATGGGCAACGAAAAATTATCGTATTGCTCCATGCGTTTTTCGCGCTCAGCATCCAATCTACTGGCAATGAATTCGTATTTTTCGGGGTAGTTGTATTTAAAACTAAGGTCTTCTAACTCGGTTTTGATAGAGAAAAGTCCAAGTCGGTGTGCAAGTGGAGCGTAAATGTACTCGGTTTCGCCAGCAATTTTGTATTGTTTGTTGACGGGTTGAGCCTCTAAGGTACGCATGTTGTGCAAGCGGTCGGCAATCTTAATCAGCACCACGCGAATGTCTTTCGACATGGTCACAATCAGTTTGCGGAAGTTTTCGGCTTGGGCCGATGCTTGTTCACCAAACACACCACCCGAAATCTTGGTCAATCCACTCACAATTTGAGCCACCTTTTCACCAAAAAGGTTGCTAATATCTTCGACTGTATAGTCGGTGTCTTCTACCACATCGTGTAGCAAGGCTGCACAAATAGAGGTAGAACCCAAACCGATGTCCTTGCAGGCAATGTGCGCCACCGCAATGGGGTGTAAAATATAGGGCTCTCCCGAGCGACGTCGAATGCCATCGTGTGCCTGGTAGGCAAACTGATAGGCTTTGCGAATAATGTCTTCTTTTTTTCCATGAGGTGATGCCATGTAGTCTTTGAGCAAACGCTCAAACGCTTGGTCTATCATCTCCTTTTCTTTCCTTAATACTTGCTCCTTAGACATGTCGTATTTTATTGACTAATCGACTAATCGACTAATCGACTAATCGAATGTTTTTTTTATTGACTAATTGGTTAATCGACTAATCGACTAATCGAATTGTTGTTTAATGACTTATTTGTTTTTGCATTCGGCTCGCACTGAAATTCACCGGCGCGAAGCGCCTTGTTACCATTCCGCAAAGCGAGGTGTCTTGTACGTGTTGCTTCTGGTTTTAAAGCGGAAGGTTAGCATCAACTCGTGTGTACCAGTGTTGTACTGAGCCAGATTGGTTAGGTTATATTCGTACGCATAGCCCAATTTCACGTAGTCGGTAATGTTAAATCCAATCATAGGCACTACCGATTGTGGTTTCAATTCATTGCTCATGCGGTACGAAGCACCAAACCAAATGGCTTTGGTGTATTCTACCAATAGGTTGACTTCTTCGTTTACCGTAACGTTGTCGTAATGAACGGCAATGCCTGGGGTAATGTTCCAGTATCTGCCCAATTCAAAGCGATAGCGGGTGTAAGCATAGTAATTTACCTTGGGGAAACGCAAATCGTCTTTCATAAAGTAACGTTGCAAGTGCGTAATAGAGGCACCAATTACCCAATTTTGTAGCGAGTATTGGATGCCAAAATTAACGTCGGGTGCAATGTGTGTGTCTTGGTCGTAATACGAAATGGGGTCATCTGGATTTTCGTAGATGTTACCCGTGGCATCGTACTGACGCATTTGTACCCCAGCACCTAGCCCCAACGATAAGGTTTGTTTATCGCCAATGCCAATGTGGTAAGCGTAGTTGACCATGGCATTGTACGAATTGATGGGACCGTATTTGTCGTATTGTACCGACAACCCAAAACCCGAGTTAATAGTGGGTGCCAATACGTCAAAGTTTAGCAATGCGGTAGTAGGAGCACCTTCAAAACCCATAAATTGGTGACGACCCAAAAGGGTGATGTTACCCATCCAGGTAGAACCCGTAACAGCAGGGTTGTAATGTGTTTGTGTTAGCAAATGTTGGCTAATTTTAGGATCCGATTGGGCATTGGCCAACAGCGGTAAAAGGGCTAAAACAAAACCTATTTTCTTTAATATTTTCATAATCATCTGCGTTTAAGGTTATTTGTCTGTAATAATAAAGGTGGTACGTCTGTTTAGACGGTGTTCGCCTTCGGTTACAGCATTTTTAATGATAGGGTAGCGTTTGCCGTATCCTCGCCAAGTAAGGCGGTTTTTAGCAATGCCCGCTTGTACTAGGTAATCTACTACCGATTTAGCACGTTGCCAAGATAGTTCGTCGTTGTATTCGTCGGTGCCGCGTGCATCGGTATGCGAACCAAATTCCAATTTTAGGTTGGGGTTCGATTCCAATAGCATAACAATGCGGTCTAGCGAGGCTTTGGATGTTGACGAAAGTTTAGCACTGTCAAAATTGTAGTAAATATCGTGCAATTGTACTTCTCTGCGTCCGTTGGTGCCGTTTCCGTTATAACCAGTAGCGCCACCAGCAGCGTTGCCCCCTGCTACGTTATCGCTGGCATCCGATGCAATAGAAGCCAAGTCAAATTGTGTATTGCCTGTACTTTGGTCGTTGTAAACAAATGGTTTACTGCTAATCGACAAGAAGTTGGGCTTGTTTACTTTTACTTGGTATTCTTTGCCGTTTTCTAGGTCGGTAAAGGTGTAACGGCCGGTAATGTCGGTTTTGGTTTGTTGAATTACTTGACCATCCGAAAGCAACATCACATCTTCGTTGATGAAGGGCTCGTTGGTTTCCATATCGTACACCCTACCACTAATAGACATGGCGGTTTGCGATAGGTAGAAGTCTTGTTCGGCAGGGAAACTGCCAATCATGGTCTTTTCGGTTTTAATCATGGCAATGTCCGAAAGGTAACCTTTTGAACTTACCAATAATTTATAGAAATCGCCTGCCTCTACAAATGCGTAGTAGTAACCGTTTTCGTCGGTTTGTACGGTTTGCGAGTGGCCCATGCCGTTAATAATAACTTGTGCTTCCGATAGGGGAAGTTGTGTTTTTTTGTCGTACACATGGCCCGAAACCATCATGCTGCTAAATACGCCTTTGAAGTTGTATATATCGTCTTTGGTGTCTATGTTACGACTGCTTACCAAAAAGGCTTCGTCTTTTTCTTTCGATACAATTAGGTTGATATCATCGTACGATGAGTTAATGGGACGATAAAGGTTTCTTACGTCCGATATAGAGGCACCGTCAATTTGTGCACTGTAAAGGTCGTAACCACCAAAACCTACGTGACCATCCGAAGCAAATACCAAGGTGTTTTCTACCACGTAAGGGAAAGCCTCGTTGCCTGCGGTATTCACTACAGCACCTGCGTTAATGGGGTTGGATAAATCCCATTTGCCGTTTTGTTTTTTCTCGATGTACCAAATATCGCTACCGCCCATACCGCCTTTGCGATTCGAGGTAAAGTAAAGGCGTTTGCCATCGGCCGATAGGGCAGGGTGTGCTGCATCGGTGTATCGGTCGCCAATGTTCAACATGCCTTTGTTTTTCCATTTGTTGTTGCGGAATTCTGAGTAATAAATGTAGCAATCGTTGTTCTCGTTGTTGATGCAACGCGAGTGGTACATAATGTTATTGATGGTATCGATGGCAAAGGTTCCCATGTTGGGTTTGCGCATTTTTACCATATTGGTAATGAGTTTTGCGGTTTGGTAGTTGTCGTTAGCATCGCTGTAATACATATTCGACTTAATACCTTTTTTATCGCTATAGGTCGAAGCGTATATGATACCCGATTTATAGTAACCAATACCGTATTCCATGTTGTTGGTGCTGATGCCATCCAAACGAACCTCGGGCGAAATGGGGTTTTGTGAATTATGACGCAACGCAAAATCGCACGATAGTTTTAGATTTTTGGTGCGTGGGTCTGTTGGACGTAATCTTTCGTATTCTTCAAAAGCAGCTTTGGCCAATTTGTATTTGCCTAATTTTTGCAGGTTTTTACCGTATACTAAATAGGCTTCTGCTTCTTGATAACCACCAATAATTGCTTCGTTGATGTATTGAACCGCCTCGTTGGGTTGGTTTAAGTACGAGTGGCACTCGCCAATTTTAAATTTAGCGTAGGCAGCTTTGTCGCTGCAATTTTGTGCGCTATCGCCTTTTCCTATCGATTCTTGGTATTCTTTTATTGCACCTTCGTAGTTGTGCTTAAAAAATTGGGTATCACCTGCTGTATTGCCTGCCCATGCCGATAGTGCATAGCAGAAACCCAGGCAAGTTGCCCATACGATGGATATGCTTTTTTTCATAGTATTATGATGATTATCTTTCTAAGGTTACAGTCAATTTTAGGATAAAGGGTGTACCGTCTGCATCTAGCATATCTACGGTATATAGGTAAACACCTTGGTTGGCAGGTTTGCCGTTTGTGGTGCCGTCCCAACCTTCGTTGCCTTGGTACATTACATTGCCTTGACGGTCAAATACGGTAATGTTGTATCCAGCTAAAAGCACGTCGTTGCTACCATCGCCGTTAGGGGTAAAGATGTTGGGGAATTGGGTAGAACTAATGCTGCGTGCTTCGGTTACTTCCCACATACAACCGTTTTTGTCTACCAATTGCATGGTGAAATCGTTGTTCGAGTCGCCGTATGCAAATTGGTTGGTTTTGAAAATGTTAGACGATTCGGTTGCGGTAAGAGGTTGGCCATTTACTTGCAAGTAGTAAGCCACAAAACCTTCGGTACCTGTAATGGTTACGTAGCGACCGCTTACCATGGGTTCGGGAACGTCAATTACCATGCTGTAATCGGGTTCTGGATACACCGTAATGTGAGCATTTTCAATATCGGTATCTACGTTTGCTTCGCAATAAGCATCGCTCAAGGCAAGCAAACTATACTCGGTATCTTCGGTTGGGGTAACTTGTTGCTGTACGGTGGCATTCATAGTGGTGAATGTTTCGCCGTTGGGCAACTGATAGGTGAAAGGTGCCGTACCTTTAAAGGTCATATTCAGGTTGGCCGATTGGTTTTGGCACAAGTAATCTTTGTCGGTCTCAATGATGGCGGTAGGGCGGTTGCGAACCGTAATTTTTACTTGGTTCGATACGCTGGTACCGCATTGGTTGCTAGCAGTTAGTTGCAACAAACGTCCGTTTTCGTAGTCGCTAAAGGTGTACGAAAGGTCTTTTGCTTTGCCAATTTCTACACCACCCAATGTCCACGAATATTTATTGGTGCCAGGAGTAGCTTCGATGGTAGGTTTGATGGTGTATTTTGAACCATCGCAGAAGTTGGCAACATCGTTAATTTGTACGATGGGCAAACTGCCGGTTACTTCTACGGTAAAGGTCATGGTTTCGCCAAATTGGCATTCGCCTTGGTAGAAACGAATGCTGTAGGCTCCTGCACCCAATCCCGATACGGTAATTTTGTCGTCGCAGTCAAAGCCTTTCATGTCTTCTGTGTAGTCAATTTTACTAACGCTGTATACTTCCTGTACTTTGGTGATTTCATGGCAACCTTCGGTCCAAAGGGTGTCTCTGTAGGTAACATTTTTGGTAATAGGGGTACCCTCTTCGTCAAAGGTAGGATCGCCGTTTTCGTCCAATACCGGTTCTTTTTCTACTCGGTTTTTGGTTAAAACGGGGTGGAATTTATTGCTGTACTGAAGTGTTGGAGCAATAATTTCTTGTTGGTTGGTAATATCGAACAATCTTACGCTGTAATAACGTGCGGTGTCAGAAGGTGCTACCACTTGTTCGCGTCCGGCAACGGTAAAGGTAACCGATGCGGTTTTTTGGTCTTTGCAAACCACGGTAGCAGCAGGAAGTTTGGTAAGCGGATCAACACTTAATGTTTCTGATTCCGAAATGGTAAGCAATTCATCTGGGAATTGAACGCAACCATTGGCGTCGGTTACTTTGGCGCTGTAAATACCTTTGGCAAGGTTTTCAAACAATCCCGTGTTGTTGGTGCTATTGTAAACTACGTTCACACCATCTAATTGATAGGTGTAGGGCAAAGTGCCGCCTGTGGCATCACCAAAAATCTTGCCAGAGGTTTGCCCGCTGCAGTTAATGCTGTTGGCGTAAGGGTGATAAGCCAATGTGTCGGCAGGTTCGGATAAACTTTCTTCTAACCATACAAAGCAGCCGTTTGTATCTTCTATTTCAATAAAGTATTGTTTGGCTTTTAAGTTGGACAATGCCACAGCCGTACCCGTTACCGAACTGATCGATGATTCGATGCTTTCTTCGTTGGTTGCATCGGTGTAGGCTGCAATGCGATAGGGCGAGGTGCCGCCTATAATGGTGCATTGAATCACACCGCTGCTATCGCCTTTACAGCGAAGATTTTGTTTGTTGGTTACTTCGGCATGAAGCGCGGCAGGAGCGCTGATATTAAAGTTAAAACCTACGCTACAGCCTCCTTTGTCGCGGATGGTTCCTACGTAGGTTCCTTGTGGCAACTCGTTGAGCTGAATGGTGGTAGAAATGCCACCTTCGTCGGTAAAGACAATGTTATTGGCAACATAGGGCGCATTGTTGCGCATTAAAACAATGCTATAAGGCGTGTCGGTTGTGTAGATTTGACCACCGCGTACCCTTAAGTAGGCCACACCGTCGTTCTTTTCGAAACAGGTGGCTGGTGTTGTAACAGGAACACTTTGCAACAGTTCTAACACTTGGTTTTTTACAACAACACTGTTGGCGGGTGTTTGGTCGGTATCGCCGTTGGCATCGCGCACATATACGGTGTATGCACCATGACTAAGGTTGTTGAATATAGGTGACGATTGTACAGTGGCAAAACCATCGAGCGAAAACTCGTAGGGTTGTACACCGTTTTGAACGGTTACCGTAATGGTGCCGTTTTGGCAATAATCGTCGGTGGTTTCAGTAGATGAAATGTGGGGTTGCGACCATGCTAAACTTGTAGTTAACGTGGCTAAGAGAAGTGTGAAAAATTTACTTTTCATAGTATTGAATGGGTCCGTGACTGTATTGATCAATTACTTCTTTGATCGTATTTTTTTTATAATAAATCCAATCAGTTTGTATCCTAATTTAAAGGTTGTGAGCGGATTGTTTTTAAAAAGTTTGAACGAAAGGAATTGACCAAAGACTTGTTTTAATAGGTTATTGGGCGATAACGCCGTTTGGGTAATTTCTTTGGCCTGCTCTGCGTGCTTTACTAAAATGCGTTCTTGTCGTGCAATGGCTTTTTGTAAGCGTTTTTTTTCGAGCGTGAGGGCATCTATGGACGTGAATCTAGGAGATTGTTTCATAATTCTACCTCCTCTTCTCGCTTTTTATCGCTATAAATAATTTTGCTAAACTGGCGTACCAGTGGGTTAATAAACCATTGTTTTCTAAAGGCAAAAATGCATGCAAATAACCCTAAATGAATGGCTATAACAATGCACAACCCATATATCATGCTTCCCAATAGCGTTTCGAGCCATAGTAATAACAAAATAGACAGGTAGGTAAAAATAATGGTTCCTAGCAAAATGGCCACCACAGCAGTGAGCAATAAAGCACTAATGAGTGAAATTTTTTCCAATAATTCCACTCGAAGTAAATCGTACCTTAGTTCAAGGTATTTTTTACTGTCTTGCCACAATTGTTGGTAGGATTCTTTTATCATTACAAAATATCTTCTTCGTCGATAACTTCTTGTACGGCTAACTCAATGTCGTTGTTGCTAGCGTATTCGTCCAATTTACTAGCAATTTTGCCTACTAGTGCATCCCAACCTTCGCGACTGATGCCTTTTTCTTTTAATTTAAGTTCTATTTGTTTTTTTAGTTCTTCGCCTTTTACAGCAAGATTGGCACGTAATTCTTTGCCACTAGTGGGAGCTACTAAAAGAGCCACTGCAGCACCCACTGCCGCGCCTCCTAAAAAGGCTAAAATGGTTTTTGCGTTCATTGTATGTTATTTATGGGTTAATGTTAAATTTCAAAACCTACCGAAATGGTGGGTATCGGATCAGAGAACCAGCTATTGTTATGACTTTCGTATAGGTGCCAACCTACTAATACATAAAGGTTGCTTCTAGATCCAACGGCTTGTCTAATACCAATGCCTGCATCAAAATAGTTGTTTTCGTATGGTGATGAGTAGTAGTTGCCCCATTGGTAATCGTACTGGTAAGCCAAAGCAAAGAATATGTTGGTTTGATAAGCTGTGTTGCGTTTTAATCGGATTAAGTCAACGCGGGTGGCTATGCGTACCCCTACGGTATGTTCCGAAAAGTAGCCATTGTAGCTTCCGTTGTAGGCATATTTTGGGGCAACGCTAAAATGCCATGGCTCAAAAAGTTGATAACCTACCTCTGGCATAATCATAACATAAAACTCAGAACTATTCAGCTTAAAACCAAAACCGCCACCGTAGGTAAGTTTGCTGAGTGTCCAAAAAGTAGATTTCTTTTTTGGCGTGGTAGTTTTTTTCTCTTGAACTTTTTGTTCTTGTACGTTTTGCTCTTGAATGGGAACTTCGTCCACCACTACGTAGCGTTTATTATTAACAATTATGGTGTCGTTAGCTGCATAAACCATGCCTGTTAGGATGGTAAGCACAATCAGGGTACAGATTCTTTTCATATAAACATGTTTTCGCAAATATAATAAAATCTTTAAAAAAAACAGCGAATCATGCGTTTTTTTATCGCAAACCCGTATCTTTGTAGGTCGCTTGTTGCTTGTTGACTAATCGTTAATTCGACTAAACGACTAATCACCGAATAACCAATAATTATGTCCGATACCGTTAAACAATTTTCTGTTCGTGTTCTAAAAGATGCTCCACTTATGGAGTTCTTGGCAGAACGTTTAAAAGATTACAGTCGCACACAACTAAAATCGTTGTTGTCGCATCGTCAGTTATGGCTCAATGGCGAGCTGATGTTAACCCGTCACGATCACCCACTTAAAGCAGGAGATAGGGTGGATGTTCGTTCGTCTAAAACCATGCGTCGAAACCAAAAATTAGAACACTCGCAGTTAAAAGTGGTGTTCGAAGATGAGCATATCATGGTGGTGTACAAAAACGAAGGTTTTTTAACCGTAGGTACCGATCGCGAAAAATTGCAAACCGTGTATCACGTACTAAATCAGTATATGAAAACCTTTGGTCAGGACAAACGTATTTTTGTGGTGCACCGTTTGGATAGAGAAACATCGGGTTTGTTGGTATTTGCCAAAAGCAAAGAGGTGCAAGAAGCCTTGCAAAGCAATTGGGAAACCTTAATGAAAGAGCGTAGTTATACCGCTATTGTTAAGGGTCAATTACCAGAGCAACAAGGCGTTATCAAAGCCTATTTGTGGGAGGATAAACAACTTAGAATGCATGCTAGTGAAACCGATAATGGTGGACAATATGCCGAAACTAAGTACAGTGTAATGGGAACAAAAGGTCCTTATTCAATGGTGCAATTGTGGTTAAAAACAGGCAGAAAAAATCAAATTAGGGTACACTTGCAAAGCGTGGGTTGCCCCATTGTTGGCGATAAAAAATACGGAGGCCCTACCAGCCCTATCAAACGCGTTTGCTTGCATGCTGGTTTGCTGACATTTAAGCACCCTATGACAGGACAAATGATGCATTTTGAATGGCCTATTCCTTCGTCGTTTAACAAATTAGTAAAGGTAAAATAATATGAAAAAAATAGCAATTATAGTAGGTTTTTGTTTGTCTGCTATGGCTACAATTGCCCAAGTAGAACACAAGGAATCGCATTATCCCAATGGAAATCTTCGTTACGAAGGCGATTTTAAAGACGGTAAACCCGTTGGTGAATTGCGTCGCTACCACGAGAATGGTCAGTTAAGTGGTGTGCAAATATTTGATAATGAAGGTAATTCTACCATTGTTTGCTATACTGGCGAAGGTGAATTATTGGCCGAAGGTAATTACAAAGGACAAAATCGCGATGGTTCGTGGAGATTCTACGGCGAGGGCGAATATTTGTTCATGATAGAGAACTATCAAGACGGTTTGCGCATTGGCGAAACTCTTATTCTTTCTAAAGAAGGCAAGGTATTGCAACGCATGAACTACAAAGAAGGAAAATTAGACGGAGAACGTATTCATTATTACCCATATGGTAATATCATGGCAAAATATACGTATGTCGAAGGTGTGCTAGAAGGTCCTTATACATACTATTTTGAAACCGGTCATGTGAACGAAGAAGGTAACTACGTGCAAGGCAAGGCCAACGGTATGTGGCGTAGTTACGAAGAAGATGGAACCTTTGTTGAAGTGGAATACGTAGACGGTGAAATTGCTAATCCAGAGGCGTATAACCAATCTATTCAAAACAAACTAGATCGCTACGATGTCGATCCCAAAATAAAGGATCCAGAAGATTTTATGCACAATCCAAGCGATTATTTTAGCTTGTAATATGAGCGATGTAGTTCTAGGTTTGTACGATTTAAATGCCGAAATCAGTAATTGTGTTTCGGATCATTTCTCGCACCCTGTTTGGGTGGCAGCCGAAGTGGTGGGACTGAGTGAAAACAGAACGGGTCACTGCTACCTAGAACTCATGGAAAAAAACGATGCAGGGGTGATTGTCGCTAAGGCAAAAGCTACCATTTGGGCATCGTTGTACAAACAAATCAAACCTTATTTTTTGCGCGAAACGGGCATGCCGCTTGCCGTAGGAATGACGGTGGCATTGCTGGTTGAGGTGGTGTTTCATCCTAGTTATGGCCCTAGTTTGAATGTAAAAGACATCAATCCTTCGTTTACCCTAGGCAATCGGTTGTTGCAACGCAATCAGGTAATTAACCGCTTGCACAACGAAGGTGTCTTTGATAGAAACAAAGAATTGGCCTTGCCCCTTTTAACCCGTAAAATTGCTGTGGTAACGGCACAAACGGCTGCTGGTTATGGCGATTTTATGAACGAATTAACCCAGAATCCATGGGGATTTCGCTTTGAAGTTACCTTGTTTCCGGCCTTGGTGCAAGGAGAATTGGCAGAGGCCTCGATGGTAAAAGCCTTGCACGAGGTAGCAAAACAAGCCGAAAATTTCGACGCCGTGGTCATTATTCGAGGGGGAGGATCGGTGGCCGATTTGGCCTGCTTTGATGGATACGAACTGGCTTATACCGTAACCGAAATGCTTTTGCCTGTAATAGCAGGGATAGGACACGATAGAGATGTTTCTGTGCTTGATATGGTGGCTGCTATTTCGTTAAAAACACCCACGGCTGTTGCACAGTTTTTGGTGCAAAAAATGGCAGATGTACACCAGCAAGTAATGGGCTATCAAGACCGATTAACAAAAGCCGTTCAGCAGCTGTTGCAGCGTCAAAATCAACGTTTGCAAACCATCGAAATGATTCTGCCCTTGAGTGCGCGTAGGTGCATTGAACGCAAGGATCATCGCTTGCAGTTGCTAGAACGTTCATTAGACCTTTTGTCGCCCCAAAATGTGCTTAAAAAAGGCTATACCATGACCCTGAAAAATGGTGCACTGGCATCGTTGCAAGATTTGCATACAGGCGACGAGATTACCACCGTCTTTCACAATGGCAGTGTGAAGTCTATTGTTGGATAGTTGAAAGTTTGAGCAAGCCGAGTGCAGAGTCAAACTTGTTTGAACTATGCCGAGGCGCCGCCAAACTTCATGAGGGCGCAGCCCGAATAATCGCGAAATCGTTAAATCGATTCACCGATTCGTCGATTCGTCGA
>CAJGDW010000032.1 GCA_904502115.1 Paludibacteraceae bacterium
AAGTCGCAAGTCATTTCTCATTTATCTTGTACCACTTTAGTTCCTTGCCTTCGGTAACCACCAAACAGGGCGATTGATAGGGTTTAAAGGTGCCAAAGTACGCTAGTGGGGTGTCGCTGGCAAAAATTTGGTAGGCTTGGCGTTGGCCTACAAGGTTGTAAATGATCCAACATTGTTGTTCGTTTTCGTAAGCGGCCATGATGCTTTTGTGCATCAAAAGAGTGGGGTTTGTTCCACCTTTTATTTCGCTGTCGCGCATGTAGATGTTCAAATCGCGGTCGTAAACGTCCAATCCTTGTTGGTCTAGGTAAATGTAGTAATTTCCGTAATTCCCTTTGAATAAGGTAAATAAGTGGTTTTCGCTGTATTTTTTTATCGATGCTTCCTTCACTTCGTTGTTGTATACGTACAGAATGTTACCTTGTGGCGAGGTGCATATAAATCGGTTTTTACTACCCAATACATCTTCGTAGAAAGATCCATGTGTGGCTTTCTTTATGCTGTTATTGGATAAAATGCGTTCTTGTCCTTTTCGGTTTAAAAAGTAGCATTGATCTTTGTCGAATGTTACTAAAAAGTCTTTGCCTTTTTGGTTAAAGTATTGGATTTCGTTTTGCAACCCTTTGCTACCAGCAAATTGCCAATCACTGGGCGATGAACCATCGGATTTTAATAGGGTAATTGTACCATCGCTATGGGGAATAAAGAAACGGTAATCGCGGTTTTTGTCGTAGTCACAAGTGGTTAATCCGCATACAGTCGATTTGCTGAACGATTTTGGGAATCCACTTACCATATTTCCGTTACGATCCATAACAATTAGCTGGTTTTTGGTAGCAAATGCCAGCTGTAATTTGTTGTTTTTGAACAAATCAACTTGCGATATATTGCCAACGATTCGGTCGGATAGTGATTTCTTCCACAAAATCTTACCGGACGAGTTGATTAGGTAAAGTTGGTTGTGTGTATCCTGAATGACTATTTCATGTTCGCCCGTTTTGTGGTTCTTTACCAGTTGGGGTGCAATGGCAGCAGGATAATCGAGCGTAGCCGTGCAAAAGGGTTTTTGATTGCTGATGGTACGTGTTCTTACTATTTCTTTGATGTCTGTAAGTTCGTTTGTTTCGCTTTCAGCAGGTTGTTCTACGGGTGTTGCCTCTGGTATTTGTTGAACAGTGGTTTCGGAAGGGATGTTTTCTGCTGTTGTGTTGCTTGCCAATACGGTATTGTCTTCAGAAGTCAGCAATTTGTTGTATTGTACAAATAGATGGTTAAATGTATTGCCCGATAAATCGTTTTCGGTTTGCATGCAGAATACCGAAAAGTTTTCCCATATAGTTTTTGTTTGTTCAATTTCTTGGTACAAATTGCCTGTTACAAATTGGTTGGCATTTTGTACAATGAATGGAATGTCTATGTATAGGGATAAGTTCGATTTAGAAAGAAGCATTCGGTTCGCTTCTTGGTAGTTGGACGAGCATGGCAACGTTTGGGTATTGGCATCGATGGTAGTAATGTGGTGTGCTAGTTTTTGATTCGATGCAATAATCAATTTATTTCCAAGTATGGAAATGTGTTCTTCGGGTAGGGTGTAGTTTCTGCCAAAGACGCATCCCGCAAAACCATTGTTGTTAAATTGATAGAATGATAATCCGTTTTGTGTAGTGGTATTGACTTGTTCGGCCATTTCTTCTACTAAATGTTGTAAACTTTGGGATGCTTGTTCTGCATCGATAAGTTTTACCAAAACAAACTCTCCTTCTGGTGTACAACCATAAGCAATTTCGCCGCCAAAAAAGTTTTGAAAAAATACAATTGGACTTTCGCCTGCAGCTGTTTCTAACTTCTCAACTCCCGACGCTGTAGGGGGTAGATTGTGTTGCTCGCTGTATAAATCTAGTTGCTGATTGTATAAATCTAAATTTTTGATAAACAAATGTTTGTAGTAGTAAGTACTAATGGGCATTCGTTCTACTAATGTGTTATGACCCGTTTCTTGTTGCTCAATGGTAGAGGTGTAATGATAGTGCCCTTTTTTGTTTGCAAACCCGTTAAAAATGAGTTTGTCGCTTTCTATGACTCCATCAATGCAGCACCAATCTGCGTAGAATTTTAGTTCGTTGAGCATGTTACGACCTTGTTCGGTAAGTTGATCGAAATATTGTTCTCCGATAACTTCAATGTTAAAAATCCAATTAAAAACAGCTCGTTTCCCTGCTGTTTCAACAATGCGTTGAAAATCTGGGTTCTCGCTCATAATGGATTTTTTTGTCTTTATTTGTGCTAACGATTCGTTGACAATTTGTTGGTCGCTACCTATTAGAAAGATTCCATCTTGGTAGGCAAAACAATAATTAGAACTAACTTGTTTAGCAATGATGGGGTTGAATTTATCCCATTCTTCTTTTGCCATCTGACCATACCATAAATGAGTAGACGATTTGTCTTCTTTCATAAAACTGGCCATATAGAATGTCCTGTTGTCCAAAGCTTTTTGGATGGATTCATTGGTGTATTTGATGGAATCGATATGCGTAATAAGTTGGTTCATTTCTGCAAACGAAGACAACGTACTCATGTCTTGCCAGTAATTATTATTGTAGAGTAATGCCTGGCTCATGGCATTAGCATTGTTGATGCGAACAATGTTATAGGGCATTCTTGGCAAAGCGGTAAATACGTCCACTTCTTTTGAAATCATGGTAGACTTAATGTAAAAGTAACCGCCAATAGATCCTACTAAAGCAATAATGGTTAATAGTATTATAAAATATTTTTTCATGGTATGTGATTAAAAGGAATATCCTATGCCAAATTCGGCAAATTCTACTTTTTGAAGGTGGGTTTTAAAACTTACGTTTACTAAAAAATGGGGTGTTATATGGTATTTTACACCAATTCTAAAGTAGTTCCATCCGTCTTCGTCTTGTATATCGTACCCGTAGAACAATCCTTTTTTAATGGGTTCTCCTTTGCCGTTTAGGGCATCTAAGGATTTGTCAGCTGGTTCCATGTTTTTAACGGGATCGTATAGGTAAATACCCACGTGGGCAAAAATACCTACTTTGCCAATGGTCAATTCGTTGGCAATGTTAAAGCCCAAACGCAGCTTGTTGGCAATGTTGTTGTCGGGCGTACATGTGCGTTTGAATTTGGTAAATTCTTCTGTCCAATCGTAGGTTCCGTTGGCATCAGGCGCAACGGTTTGGCAATACGCATCGTCAAAAAATAAGTCGAAACCGATACCAATGCGGTGTTGTCGGCAGGTATGGTAGTAACCTTCTAGGTTCAAACTAGCGCATCCAAAGTATTGAGTATCTTGGTAGTATAGTTTTTTAGCTCCGCCCGATACAATCACCTCGCCACTCCAACGTTTTAATGGTGATTCGGATTCGGTCCCTGAGCTTGTCGAAGGGTCTTCTTCTTCGGTCCCTGAGCATGTCGAAGGGTTAGCTGAGTTAGGAGTTAGGAGTGAGGAGTTAGGAGTTATTTCTTTGTTGATTAAGTATTTTAAGCCTAAATACCCATTGAACATGTTCAGGCCGCCGTTGGGCTGGGCAAGGCTAGCGCTCGAGAAGTGGTTGTACATTATATCGGCAGTCAACGCTAGGTTCTTATGTACTTTAACATCTAGGTTTACCCCTGCCGATATGGCAAAATTAACGGGGCCGCCTATGGCAAAATTATAATCGCCAGCTTTTTGCTTGATGCTGCGTGGGTCGGCCATGGCGGCTGCTACATCGCAAGGTTGGGTAGCAAAACCCAAACCACCTCCAATTTTGGCATTGAACGATACAATATCGTTTTTTACCATGGGGATACTTACGTAGGGATACACACCAATCATTTGTCCGGCTACGTCGGGATTGCCAAGGTCAATTACCTGGAGCGCTAACCCCACATCGGGGTTGTTAAAGTCTTTGTGCCAATCTTTGCTGCCATCGGCTCCCCATTCAAAAGCCACTTCGCCTCCTAGCATAGGCCCTTTGGTTAAAGGCTCGATGATGCTTTTGTCGTGTGGATAAAGGTATCCGCCTATGAATTGTGCTTTGATCTTGTAGGCTGTATAGGTAGAATCATTAGCCCATGTTGGTAGCGCAAAAGCCAAGCCAATGATGCATGTATAGAGTAATTTTTTCATAATTTAACTCGATTAGTCGATTAGTCGATTCGTCGATTAGTCAATAAAATATTTTTGTTACCTTTGTGCAAAGTTACAACACACAAAAATAACTTAAAAAAATTAATAAAATGTACGCATTACTAAAAAAAGAAATAGCTGGTTTCTTTTCTTCGGCAATAGGCCCTTTGGTGATAGGTGTTTTTTTGTTGCTGATGGGCGCTTTGCTGTGGATTATACCCAGTGAAAACAATGTGCTAGTTAGTGGGTATGCACAGCTAGAAGGTTTGTTTGTACTGGCTCCATGGGTATTCTTGTTTCTGATACCAGCAGTTACCATGCGTAGTTTTTCTGACGAGTATAAACAAGGAACCATAGAATGGTTGCAAACCAAACCGCTTACTCGATTGCAAATTATCGGTGCAAAATATTGGGCTAATTTGCTATTGGTTATCTTGTCTTTGCTGCCCACGTTGGTATATTTTATCTCTGTTTGTTGTTTGGGAACCACTTTTGGTAACTTGGATATGGGGGCCTTCTGGGGGTCTTTTATTGGTTTGGTATTGTTGGCTGCCGTTTATGTGGCTGTGGGTGTATGTGTATCTTCTTATACCGATAATGCGGTGGTTGCCTTTGTGGTATCGGCATTTTCTTGTTTCCTTTTATACATTGGTTTTGATTTTATCGCTTCGTTGTTTAATCAAGCAGAAGCACAAGATTTGGTTTCGCAATTTGGTATTGCTGCCCATTACGATTCCATTAGCAGAGGGGTGTTGGATTTACGCGATGTATGCTACTTTGTGGTGGTTTCGGGTGTTATCATTGCCTTTACCTTTAAGAAGGATTGGAATAGAAAAGATGCCTTTGTGGTGCCAATAGCCTTGTTGGTAATTTTCTTGTCGCATTGGATGGTGATACGTTTTGACTTAACCAGCGAAAAACGCTATACGTTGTCAGATCAAACCAAACAATTATTGCGTAATCAAACAGAAACTTTGCATGTAAAAGTTTATTTGGATGGCGATTTGAATATGGGATTCTTGCGACTTAAAAAGGCTACCAAAGAAATGTTGCAAGAGATGGATATTTATGCGGCAGAGGGGATAGAAGTTGTGTTTGAGAATCCATCGCAGGCTGAATCGCAAGAAGAACGCGAAAAAAAATACGAACAGTTGGTCAACATGGGGTTGATGCCAGTTCCGGTTATGGAACGTGATGCAGAAGGCAATATGCAACAAAAAATTGTATTCCCATGGGCAGTTGTAACGTTGGGCGATAAATCCATGCCAGTCATGCTTCTTAAAAATGGTGCTCGATCGGGCGATGAAAACTTGAATATATCCATCGAGAATTTAGAATATGAATTAACCGATGCGATTCGTGTTTTATCGACCAAAGAAGTACATAAAATAGCCTTTTTAGCAGGGCATAATGAACTATCAGGACCCTATATAGCAGATATTATCCAAAAATTGACTAAATATTATAAAGTAGAAAGCGTATCTTTAAACAATAATGTGAATGCTTTGGATGCTTACAAAGTGCTAGTTGTGGCAGAACCTTATACAGCATTTTCAGAATTGGATAAATTTATTTTGGACCAATACATTATGAATGGTGGGTGTGTACTATGGTTGCTAGATGGTGTAATTACGAATGGTGAAGTGATAAAATCCCATGAACTTAATTTAACCGACCAACTCTTTACCTACGGTGTTCGTATTTCGCCCAATTTGTTGTTGGACGTTCAATGTGCTTTGACACCGATTCAACTAGAAGGACAAACGGGACAAGGTGATTTTGAACCCGCCCCATGGTATTATTCTCCTTTGTTAACACCGCTGTCATCGCATGCTATTACCCGTAATTTATCGCCTATTAAAGCAGAATTTGCTTCGTATATAGAATGGGTAGGGGAAGAACAAAATAAGGGTATAACAAAGACTACCTTGCTTACATCGTCGGAACATGCTGCTTTGGCAAATGCTCCTATGCCTTTGGTGATGCAAATTGTAGAATTACCGCCTACATCTCCCTATTTTTCGGAAAGTAATTTACCAGTTGCAGTCTTGTTAGAAGGTAATTTTATGTCGTTGTATGCCAATAGAATGCCACCTAAAAACATTGATTTAAAGGGAAAAAGTATTTTAAAAAGCAGTAAATCTGCCAAAATGATAGTAGTAGCAGATGGATCGGTTATTGCCAATGAAGTGAACGGAAATGAACCCATGCCATTGGGGTATGATTCGTACATGAACCAACAATTTGGTAATGCTAATTTTGTGCTCAATGCAGTGAATTATTTAGCAGGCGATGAGCAATGGTTGGAATTGCGTAACCGTCAACTTACTTTGCGTTTGTTGGATAAATTCAAGGTATCCGAACAACGCTTGCAATGGCAACTCATCAACATGGTTTTACCTTTGTTTTTGTTAATAACTTTTTCTGTTGGTTATCAGTTAATTAGACGTAAACGTTACGCAAAATAACGTTTGCAATTGTTTGTAAATAAAAAATTACTAATTTTGTCATTTGTCGCTTGTCGACTCAACGCATCAACGACTAAACAACTAAACGATATTATGAAATTTACCTGTTCTTCTGCACAACTAGCCGAGCGCGTTCAAGTGATATCGCGTGTTTTGGGCAATAAAAATACCAATCCGGTATTTAATTTCTTGTATTTCTCTATTAAAGAGGGTGTGTTAACCATCGTAGGTTCGGATGGCGATACCTCGTTGTCGGGAACGTTGCAAGTAGACGATGCCGAAGGCAATGTTGATATCCTTTTGTTAGGCAACCAAATTTGTGCCATTTTGCCAAAATTGGGCGACCAACCCCTTACCTTTAATATTGATGAACGCAGCTATTCGGTAGAAATTACTACCATGGGTGGCAAGTACAATTACATCGGACAATCGGCTGCCGAATACCCACAAGCAAAACAATTGGATGCTGCTCGTACCGTAGAACTATCGTTGGATGTGGCTACCTTGCAAAAAGGCATTGCGCATACTGCTTTTGCTACCTGCGACGACGAATTGCGTCCTGTAATGCAAGGTATTTACGTGGATATGACCCCAGATGGTCTTAACTTTGTCGCAACCGATGCTCGCCAGTTGGCCTTGTATCAAATTACCGATAAAACCTTCTCGGAACCTGCTAGCTTTATTTTGCCTGGTAAAACCGCCAATACCTTAAAAACGTTGTTGGCAAAAGAACAAGGCGATGTGCGTATTTATTTTGATGGTTCTGCTTTGTTGATTCAAACTGCTAATTACCGCATGGTAGCTCGTTTGATTGAAGGTCGTTTCCCTAATTACAAAGCTGTTATTCCACAAGAAACCGTTATGTCGGCTATCATCGACACCGATGGATTTAAAATGGCGTTCGACAGGGTTTCGTTGTGTGCTTCCGATAATAATTTGGTGCGCATGCGTTTTGAAGATGGTAGAGTGTCGTTATTAAGCCAAGACATCGACTTCTCTTTGTCGGGCGAAGAATCGTTGCCTTGCCAATTCAGTGGAGCAGGCATTGAAATTGGTGTAAAAGCCAAATACATGACGGGTATTTTGCAAAACTTGCCATCCGATCAAGTGGAAATTAAATTGATCGATGCTACTCGTCCTATGTTGTTGCTTCCTGTTACCCAAGCAGAAAACACCAAAACAACCATGTTATTAACACCAATGACCTTGTAATATGGAGTTAGAATTAAAAAATCCCATCATATTTTTTGATTTAGAAACCACGGGGTTGGATATTGCCAAAGATCGCATCATCGAGATTGCCTATATCAAGGTATATCCCAATGGCAACGAAGAGGCGTTTACCTATCGAATCAATCCAGGTATGCCCATTCCTGCCGAATCTACAGCGGTACATGGCATTACCGACGAGGATGTAAAAGATTGTCCTACCTTTAAAGAAATGGCCAAGAAAATTGCTGCCGACTTTAAAGGCGCCGATTTGGCAGGGTACAATTCGGCTCGTTTTGATTTGCCCATGTTGGCCGAGGAGTTTTTACGTGCCGATGTGGATATCGATTTATCGACCCGTAAGATGGTAGATGTGCAAACCATTTTCCATAAAAAAGAACAACGTACATTATCGGCTGCTTATAAATTTTATTGCAAAGCAGATTTGGTAGATGCGCATGCAGCGATGGCAGATACCAAGGCTACCTACGAAATTTTAAAAAAGCAGTTGGATTTTTACCCCGATTTGCAAAAAGACGTGGCTTATTTATCGGAATATACTTGCACCAGCAAGAATGTCGATTTTGCAGGTCGTATTGTGTACAATGACAAAGGGGTTGAGGTAATTAACTTTGGTAAATACAAAGGACAAGCCGTGTTAGATGTGCTGCAAAATGACCCTGGTTATTACGGTTGGATTTTGCAAGCCGATTTTCCTCTTACCACCAAACAAGCTTTTACACGTTTGTATTTAAAAAGCAAACAATAAGAATTTAGTTTAAATACTTAATAATTTAACACTTACCCCAAAAATGCCCATTTCTATGCACGGAAATGGGTGTTTTTTTTTGTTTTTTTTAAAATTAACCTAACTTTGTGGGTTACACGAGAAAAAAATATAACAAATTAATATACTATGAAAAAATTATTACACAAATCATTGCGATTACTACTGTGGTTTGCGATGTTGGGTTTTGTAGCGCCTCTGTCTGTGGTGGCTGCAGATTGTTACATTGCTGGATCCTTTAATGGATGGAATGCTAGTGCTACCAAGTTGACTCAAAATGGCGATCAGTACGAACTGTCCATGAAATTTGATGCAGGTACGCAGTTTAAGATTGTTTACAATGGTAATTGGTATGGATACGATGCTGTAAAAGGTGGTACCAACCTTGTTACCTCTGCCGATGGTAGCAATAAAAACATCCAATTCAATTCAACCGGTTGTTATGGATTATTTTTCAAATCAAACGGCGAACTATACATCACCCAACGCGACGACTGTAGCGCTGGCTATTCGTTGTGGGGTTTTGATATTTTGTACCAAGAGGGCGATACCAAAAAATGGACATCGACCAAAGGCAGTGCCGATCCTTGGGACGGTAACTTTATATCGACCAGTGGTGACGACGAGGTGTACGATATGGGCGTGATTAAACGGGGTGCCAGATTCATTGGTTTCCGTTTTTACACCAACGAAAATGGCAGCTCGGTAGATGGCGCCAATGTAATTTGGAAAAACCTAACCGACGAGCACGATGCCATTGAAGGTTCTAATTATGGTAAATGGAGCTCGAATGGTTCACAATCGGGTACACACGGCGGAACCGACGAAGTATGGCACGAAACGGGTTGTAAGAATAAGCTCTTGGGCTACGATAATGGCACTTATTCTTTTTACCTGATTTTTGAGTTAAAGGTAAATGGAAGCGAAAAAGCCCTGGTACGTACCATTACTGTTAACTATACCATCAATGAGTTTGATTTGACGACCGATTTACAAGGACCTGCCTATGTAGGCGATGTGGTCAACCTAACGGTGAGTGGTGGTACGGCTCCTTTTACGTGGCAACAATCGGACGATGAGGTTTCTTGGAGCACCTTGAGTGGGTCCTCTGGAACCACATATGCGCACAAGGTGGTCGATAAAACCTTTATTCGTGTAGTGGATGCTGATGGTAAAGTTACCAATGTGGTAGAAATTGCACCTTCTATCAAGTGCGACCCTGCCAATACCATTGTTGTATTTAAAGAAGATTTTGGCACCTTGCCCGATGTAGACGCAAGGGCTAGCTATAGCAAGCAAAACGTAGCTGTTCCTGGCACTACCATTACCTATAGTGCTTCGGTTCCTTATACTGCCGAAACCAAAAGTTGTGCAGCCATGACCAACGAAGGTTACTATTCGGTATTGGCCAACCCTCGTAACGCAGGTTGCGGTACCAATGTAGCACAAGGGGTTACCAATTGCAATTGTTATGACAGTTCTGAAAGATGGTATCGTGTTACAGAAGACCACACCCCAGGCGACACCAACGGGGGTATGTTGATGTACAACTGTGCCGATGGTACGTCTAAAACCGACGTTTTGTACGAATGTACCATTGATGGCATCTGTGCGAATACCTACATTAATTTCTCTGCTTTTGTAACGTGTGCCAATACGGGTCGTAGTGGTAACATCCCTATCGAAGCAGAATTTAAGTTGTTCAATGCCGATACCGGTGCTGAACTTTCTACATCGCCTGTAACCAACATTGGGTTGAGCGAAGAATGGAAAGAAATTTCGGCCATGTTCAACTCGGCAGATGCAACTCGTGTAAAAATTCAACTCATCAACAAGGCCGATGCCGGACAAGGTAACGACTTGTTGTTTGACGATATGATGTTGAGCGTATGTACCCCCGAGGCAGACTTGGTGTGCAGCGACCTTACATCGACCGAAAAAATCATCGTTAGAGGCGAATCGGAAACCTTGACAGCCGAAATTTTATCGGGTATTATGTCGAATCCATTTTATTTGTGGCAATATCGCACCAACAAAAGCAACTGGTTGCCCATGGGCGAGCCCCAACAAAATTTGGAGAATTTAACGGTAACCCCCGAAACAACTCCTACTTACTACCGTGTTATTTTGGCCAATACCGCGCAAGAAGCGTTGAACATTGCCGGCGAGGGTAATCCTTCGGCTTGTGGTATGTATGCCATTACCAATACCGTTACCTTGTATGCGGCCAACTTAAACTTGACGGCTAATTTGGTAGATGGAAATATTTGTGCCGATGGAGTAGATGCCAATACCTATACTCTTTCGGTAACCAATACGACGGGTACAGCAGTTAACAACGTAAAAGTTAACGTATCGATTCCTGCTCAATGGGTTAATTTGGTAAGTGTGGCATCCGGAAGTGGGTATGAAAACGGCGTTTGGACCATTGGAAAAATGAACGAAAGTGAAACCAAGACCCTTACCTTGACCCTAAAATCGGATGTCGATTTGACCAATCTATCTGAAACGGCTAGCATTCAAGCATTTGTTTCGCAATTGGAATCGGCTACATGGGCGTCGTATAACGCTTCTCTTATCAAAACATCGAATGACATAACGGTGGTTGCGCAAACGCAAGTTCCTACCGATGTTACGCCTTACGATGCATGTACTACACCCGGTACCTTGGTGTATGCCGATTTGGTAAAAGTGGCACATCCTGAAAATTTAACCTTCTACGAAACCGCTACCTCTACTACGCCTGTTGAGTCGATGTCGACCAATAGCGCAGTGAGCAAATACGTGTATTTCACCTACGAAGAAGATGGTAAATGTACCAGCGAAAGAGGTAAAGTGAAGATCAGCATTTCGTTGCAACCTACTGCTCAAGTAACATCGCCCGAAACCCAACGTGTTTGTGCTGCCGAAAAACATACCTTTACTATTTCGGCGGTAGCAGCCAATGGATATGGCTCGTGGAGCATTGTATCGGGCGAGGCTTCGATTGCCAACCCTGACGCACTTACTACCACGGCTTGTGTAGTGGCTGGTCAAACGGCCGTGCTTGCCTGGAATGTGGTGAACGAAAAGAATTGCAAGGCAACGGCTACCACTACCTTAATTGTAGATAAAGAACCTGTGGTTACCATTGTAGATGGCAAAGGATCGCAAAAGGCCTGTGGTCCTACAGAATTTAAGGTGGCTGTAAACCCTAATGTTCCTGTAGGTAGTTGGCAAATTGTCAGTGGTACTGCTACCATTGTGTCGCCTACTAATTACGAAACCAAAATAACCGGTGTGGGCGATAATAAAACGGTAAAAGTGAGGTATGAAACGGGTGCTTACGGCCAATGTGCGTCTGTAAAAGGCCCAGAGATTTCGCTTACCGTTAATGCTTTGCCAACAGCAGCGTTTACTACTAGCAGCTCGGTAATTTGTGCATCGACAGCAGATCCTACCAAAGCACAAGTTACCTTTACGGGTGCTTCTCCTTACGAATTAACCTACCAAGTGGATGAAGGTACAGCTATTACCAAAACCGGTTTGACCTCACCTTATACCATAAAAGAACAAATGAGTGCCAGTGGTACGCTTCAGTTGGTATCGGTGAAAGATGCCAACGGTTGTGTGGGCACCATTACCGGTCAAACCCATGCGGTTGAAATCCAATCGAAACCTACCATTGAAGATGTAGTGGCGCCTCCTACTGTTTGTGAAACCGCAGATTTTCCTATAGCGAATCCAGCTGTTGATGCGAATGGTTCTACCATTACTGCACAAACCTGGTTGCTAGATGGGGCCCCAATTAATATGCCTTTTGATTTGTCAAGATGGTACGACGGATTGCCCGTTAAATACAGAGTGACCTATACATGTGGTAGTAACAGTAGTGCTTATGCTTATAGCAACGAAGTACCACTTTCTATCAAACCTAAAAACATTGCTACCAACCCAGGTATGACGCAAATACACTGCAACAATGGTACGTTTGTTATGAATGCTGAAGCACCTACTAGAGAAGATGCGTGGGGTACATGGAGTGTTTATAGCGGTACGGCTACCATTGTCGACCCTCATTCGCCTACTACCACCATCACCGATGTTCCGCTAAATAGCAGGGTAGTGTTGGAATGGTCTATTAATAATGGTGTTTGCCCAGCTGCTAGTAGTGCTATGTACGTCGAAAACAATGATTGTGCTAGTGTGAACATTACTGCCGGTGCCGCTCCTGTAGTGTGCGATGGTAGCAAAGCAACCTTTACCTTTACCGTTAGAAACGGTTCGCCTGTTGCCACTAGCAACGTAACCTCTACCATTACCTTGGGTGCTGGTTTGTCGGATGTTAAGTTTACGCCTAGCAAAGGTACCATCAGTGGTAATACATGGACCATTTCTAGCATGGCCTCTGGCGCTGAAGTGGTGTTGACCGTTGTGGCAACCGTTACGACTACCGATCCTACCATATCGGTGGTGATTAATAAAGCTGCTGGTGTTGAGCTTTCGGACGTTCAAGCCTCGCAAAGTGCTACCGTTAACGCCAAACCAACGGCAGCCTTTACTGCAGCAAGCTCTGAGGTGTGTGCCGATGCTGCTGAACTTACCAACGCGCAAGTTACCTTTACCGGTGCTTCTGCTTTCGATTTAACTTACAAAGTAAACGGTGGTGCAGCCATTTCCAAAACTGGTTTGACTTCACCTTATATTATAGAAGAACAATTGGGTGCTAATGGTACCCTTCAATTGGTTTCGGTAAAGGATGCCAACGGTTGTGTGGGCACCATTACCGGTCAAAACCACACCGTAGTGGCCGATTATTTCCCCACCATCCAAGACATTACCAAGCCAGCTACCATTTGCGAAGGCAATGCGTTGAGCTTAACCGCTCCTAGCGTTGAAGCCAATGGTTCTACCTTGGGCGCTTCAGGATGGGTGTTGAACGGTGCTAGCTTTGATCCAAGCACCATCCTATCGGCCAACCAAGACGCACAAGATTTAAAATACTCAGTAGCTTACACTTGCGGTCGTCAAGCTCAGTCTACCATATACAGCAACGTAGTGAGCATTGCAGTCGATGCCAATCCATCGGCCGCCGTTGCCGGTGCTGCTCAAACCCAATGCAACAACGGAACCTTTACCTTGGCCGCTACGGCTCCAGCAGTTGGCGAGGGTACTTGGACACTTACCAGCGGTAGCGGTACCATTGCCGATGCATCGTCGGCTACCAGCCAAGTAACCGATGTGCCTGTTAACGGTTCGGCTACTTTGAAATGGACGGTTAGCAATGGCGTTTGTCCTGCTACCACCAGCAGTGTAGTATTG
>CAJGDW010000033.1 GCA_904502115.1 Paludibacteraceae bacterium
AAAATCAAGGTAGAGTATGGCATAATTGCTGGCGAACCGCCCTCACCGTACGCCAATTCGTAAGGTATAAAGAAACGGTATTTAGCACCTTTACTCATCAATTGTACACCTTCGGTCCAACCTTTAATAACAGCATTCAAGGGAAATTCTGCAGGAGTACCACGGTTTACCGAGCTGTCAAACACCGTACCGTCAATCAACGTACCATGGTAGTGAACTTTTACTTTATCGGTAGCAGATGGTTTAGCACCTTTACCTTCTTTAAGCACCAAATATTGCAAACCGCTTGGAGTTACTTTTACACCTGGTTGTTTTTTGTTTTCTTCCAAGAATGCGATACCTTCGGCTTTTGCTTTGTCACATTCTTCTTTAAATTGAGTTTCCCATTCCTTTTGTTGAGCTTCATACTTTTTAGCAAGCACCGAATCCCTAATAGCTTTAGCATCCTCTAATTTAATCCACAATTCTTCACCGTTAAGAGTGCCATAGAAACCAGCATAAAATTTATTTTGATTGAACGATTCTGGTTTTTCAAAGAATTCTGCCTTCAAAGAAGGAACAACACTTGCCAATAATTGCACGCACAATGCCTTACCAATGCAGGTCATTTCTTCTTTAGCATCTGCAATACGAAGAACTGTAGGCAATGCTTTCATCAATTCTTCCTTGTGTATTAGGTTAACATGGTATTGCTCTATTAATCTATTGTCAAATTGATCGGCATATACAATTGCCAAGGCTTTTTCCATTTTCTCGCAAGTAGCGGCATTGATTTTAGCTATCTGATCCTCAGAACTTAATTGTTTTCTTAAAAACTCATCTGCTTGCATGGTATTCATACCCAAGTCGTCTCCAGCTACTGCTTTAACAAAGTTATCTAGATATACAGCCAATTCAAGGGTATCTTTTGCTGAGAATTTGAATAATGTTTGGTTAATGGTTCTAATTTCATCATCAAAATTCAACCCCAATGCAATACCAACCATTTGTGCCATTTCTGCACTCTCGGTCGATACATTACTATTTTTTTCAATTGACTCAATGATATACTTTTCTTGAACAGAATCAACACGATACGATTGGCGAATATGTGTGAGCAATTCACTTCCCATATCAACACCCAATGCGTATGACAAAGTATCAAAATTAGTAACAACTTGTACTTCTCTGTCTTTTCCTACTTTTATCGACTTACCATCTTCTTTTTCTTCGGATTGACAAGCCATAAAGCATATCGACATAAGCGATACAATAAATAGAAGAATACTATACTTTCTCATCGTTTATTACATTTATTAATTTATACTTACTTTACAATATCCAATAACTCTACCTCAAATATCAAGGTTGAAAAAGGTTGAATGGTTCCTCTGTCTTGTGCTCCGTACGCTAATTCTTGAGGTATAAAGAAACGATATTTAGCACCTTTGCTCATCAATTGTACACCTTCTGTCCAACCTTTAATAACATTATCTAATCTAAATGTGGCTGTTTTTCCACGTTTAACAGAACTATCAAACACCGTTCCATCAATCAACGTTCCGTGGTAGTGTACTTTTACATTGTCTGTTGCTAGCGGTTTATCACCTTTACCTTCTTTTAGCACCATATACTGCAAACCACTGGGGGTTACCTGAACACCTTCTTTTTTCTTATTTTCTTCTAAAAAGGCAATACCCGCCGCTTTATTATCGGCAAATTTAACAGCATTCTCTTTTTCAAACACATTGTTAGAAGCATACTGAAAAATGATTCTCGACTGCATTTCATCAAACAGCGGTTGCTTTCCATTGATAGCATCGCAAAAAGCAGCGTAAAAATTACCCTCGTTAAAGCAATAATATTCTTTAAACAATTTATCTTCCTTATAGCTAGGAACAGCTTGATATACCATCAAAACACCTGTATGAATACCTACTTTGGTGGCAATCTCGTTTTTGTTGTCAATTTTGGTAGCAGGTTGTAGAGTTTGTATCACAATATCCATACCCTTGTCGTCCAAACCATACACCTCTTTTAGGGTCTTTGCAAAATTCTCGCTATGAATAACTGCCAACGATAGTGCCAACGAGTCGCACTGCTGGGGCGATACCGCTATCGAATCAATAACAACACGGTGCGACATTTTGTTTAGATAGAATTCTGCTTGCATTCTATTCATTTTGGTTTTTCCACCGGTAGCCAAATCACGAAAGTATTCCAAAAATTTTGACTTGCTAATAACATTGCCTTTGTTTTTTTCACCAAATATGCGCAGATTATTCGCTTTTATCAATCGGTCGTATTCAATTTGCAAGGCAACACCTACACATTTGGCTTTTTGTTCGTTGGTCTTTGCTTGTGCTGCTTGCAAAATTCCATTGGTTACATCGGCAATATATGCCGTATCAATATGATGGAATTCCTTTAAATACGTCAAAAAAGTTTGTGAATATTCATTCCCTGATATGTACGATAATGTATCGCCTAAATTATTCATGGTTATCGTAGGCATTTTGCCCGATAACACAATATTATTCAGTTGATTTTCCGTTTTTTCTTCCGCATTATTTTGACAAGATGTCACCATCATTGACAAAAGCAACAGTAAAAGACCAAAACCAAAGTACTTTTTCATTTAACTTCTGGATTTTACAGGATTATTTTACAATGTCCAACAACTCTACCTCAAAAATCAATGCAGAATAAGGTTGTATAGAAACAGAACCATAAATACCGTATGCCAATTCGTAAGGTATAACAAAACGGTATTTTGCGCCTACATTCATTAACTGTACTCCTTCTGTCCAACCAGGTATTACACTACTTAACAAAATATCAAGAGGTTCGCCACGCGATACCGAACTATCAAATACAGTACCATCTACCAATGTACCGTGGTAGTGTACTTTTACTATATCAGTAGCTACAGGTTTAGCACCTTTACCCTCATTTAAAACTTGGTATTGCAAACCACTTGCAGTAACATGAACGCCTTCTTGCTTTTTATTCTCTTCTAGAAAGGCAATTCCTGCTGCCTTGTTTTCGGCAAACAATGCATCTATTTCTGCTTGATAAGCTTGCTGTTTGGCTTCGATTTTCTTTTTATATGCCTGATTGACAATGGTTGCCGATTGTATATTATCTAGCAACAAAGATTCGTCTTTTTGTATTGTAGCAAAAAAGGCGGCATAAAAGTTATCTTTATTAAAATTGTCAGGGGCGTCAAAAAATTCACTTTGCAAACCTGGCAATATTTCGTAGGCAAACCTTATCCCCATCGTCACACCAACTTGAAATGCTTTTTCTTCTGCTGCGACGGTATTTGCGGTGGTTTTCATGGCTTCCAGTATCGTTCCTTTGTACGATAAATCAACACGATAAACATCTGTTATGAACTGATCAAAGTTAGCCGCAGTGTTTACCGCCAATGCTACTGCAATTGAATCGCAGGTTTCTGACGTAATAGCAGGAGCATCAGAACCATTCGCCGCTACGTAGAATATTTCAAAGAATTTTGCTACATTTATCTCACACTTAGCATCTTTCCCCAATAAAGTACGATTGGCATTTTGGAGCATCAATTCAAGATTTATTGCCAACGAGGTACCAACATAAGATGCTAATTTTTCTGCATCATCTTCTTGGTCTACCGCTATCATACCTTCTACAACATGGGGTATGTAAGAAACGTCGATACCGTATGTTTGTTGCATAAGTTCTGTTGAGTAACCTTGTGCATAATGTACGCCCAACGCATACGACAATGTATCGTTAGCAATCTCCATTTTCGCAATGTACTTATTAGAACCAGATGTAAAGTAGAACACAAGCCCTACTACCACCAACACCGCTACGGCCGATACAATCGCAATAATTAGCTTAACAGATAATTTTTTCTTAGAAAGTTCCATCTTACTCCGATACAATTTCTAGCAACTCTACTTCAAAAATCAGGGTCGAATAAGGTTTTACAACAGCGCCCGCTCCTTGCGCACCATATCCTAGTTCGTATGGAATATAAAGGGTATATTTAGCACCGGGTTGCATCAACACAACACCTTCTGCCCAACCTTTAATAACCCTATCCAATCTGAATTCGAGTGGTTTCCCTCTGTCTAAAGAACTATCAAATTTGGTACCATCCAACAAGAAACCTTCGTAATGAACTTTAACTTTGCTTGTTGGTGTAGGATAAGCACCCTCGCCTGCTTTTACCACTTGGTATTGCAAACCCGATGCAGTTTCTACAACTCCTTCGCGTTTCTTATTTTCTGCCAAGAAATCGGCTTGCGCTTTTTTACGTGCCTCGTTCTCTATCTCTACCATTTTTTTTGCATACTCATCCAAGTAAGCACTGGCAAATTCGTTGCTCATAATGGTTTCTGCTCCAAACAAAGCATCATTATAACCTCTAGCAAAAATTTCGGCTTTTAAACCTTGTTGTTCAATAGCATACGCACTTTTAGTGCCCATATACACACCCAAAGCATAACTGGCAGAATCGGCAGCTGTTGCTAACTCTATTTTAGGAGTTTTTTTGTTTTTGGTCAACTTTTTCTTTGCCATTACCGATAAGGGCAATAACAACACCAAAGCCAAACAAATCTTGAATTTCATATTACAATACCTTAATTAATTCTACATCGAAAATAAGAGTAGCGTGAGGAGGAATAGATTGACCTGCGCCACGTGCACCGTATGCCATATCCGATGGAATAAACAAACGCCATTTAGCCCCTTCTTGCATCAATTGAAGTGCTTCTACCCAACCTTGAATTACTTGGTTTACACCAAATTCTGCTGGTTCGCCACGTTGAATAGAGCTGTCAAATACAGTACCATCCAACAACATACCATGATAGTGGCAACGAACTTTATCGGTAGCACCTGGTTTTTTACCATTACCTACTTGCAACACTTGGTATTGCAAACCGCTAGGCAAACAAACTACACCTTCTTTTTTAGCGTTGTTTTCCAAGAATTCTTTGCCCACTTGAATGTTTTGAGCGTTGATTTTATCGGCCAAATCTTTAAAGAATTTGTCCAAGGTAGTTTTAGCTTCTTCGTAGGTCATTTCAGGTTGAACACCACCCAAAACATCTTGAATAGCTTGGTTAAATTTTTCGATGTTTAGATCTCTAATTCCACTGCTAAGCAAATTATTACCAATGCTTAAGCCCAATGCGTAACTTACTTTTTCCATGTTTATTTTTTTTTAATTGTTTAGTCGTTTAGGCGTTTAGTTGTTTAGTTGTTAAATCGTTGAATCGTTTTTTTATTACGGTTAAACGATTCTGCGGTTATTCGGGCTTCGTCCTCATGAAGTTTGGCGGCGCCTTAGCATAGTTCAAACAAGTTTGACTCTGCTTTCGGCTTGCACAAACTTTCATCGATTTTACGTTGCGAAGCAACTAGCAACTAGCGACAGTTACTAGCGATTGCGAAGATAGTATTTTTTTGGCAAACAAGCTCATCGCATTTCTTTCTATTGCTATTTTTAATAATGTTTAAGGGTTGTAAGATGTTAATATTGCCTTGAGGTTTGAAAAAGCAATAATTTATACCTACCTTTGCACCTTAATATATCCTAAAAACTATGAAAAATCGTATTGCTCTATTAGCGGGTATTTTATGCCTATGCGCTAGCAGCTATGCTGTCACCTACAAAGAAGACAAAACCATTTGCGAGGGCCAAAGCCATACCTTCAGGGCTTCGGCTGGCGATAGCCATCAATGGAAAAGGAACGGCGTAGAAATTACAGGCGCCACGAGCCAAGAATACACCGCATCCGATCCCGGCGAATACACCTGCGTGGTGGGAACCAGTGGAAGTCCTGTCAGTACAGGCAACTTGCTTACTTATGGTGGCTTTAATGTTGACCGCAACCAATGGAAAGGATCACGCTTCTCGGATTCTAAATACGACCCACTTACAGGAAGAACGCTAAATATTCAATATGAGTTTGATAATTTCGATCAAAATGGCGTTTGTGACCCAGGAAACTACACTACTGCAACAAATGCTAAACTGGTTAAACCTAATTACTTTCAATACATAAAACCATATGAAGGCACACATTTATTGGTAGTGGATGGAAGAACCAACAGTAGCGAATTTACCTTCTTCTTTGTCAGAGAATTACAACTAAAACAAGGAGTTACCTACGAATTCAGTTGCCAAGTAGCTAACATAGACTCGTTATACTTCGCAAAGAATCATGGTACCAACTCATTACCTAATTTGCGTTTCCAAATCAAAACCCAAGATACCAATGGTCAATGGGTACCACTACGACCAGAGAACAGTACCAACGAGGGATATTTACGCGTAAGTGAAAATTTAGGTGTATGGGAAGAATTTAAAGCCACATATACGGCAGCGAGCAACACTTGGGCCGAAATCAGAATTCAAAATACCACTAACATGAATGTGGTAGATGGCAACGACTTTGCCATTGACGCCATCTACTTTGGCGCCAACCGTACCACCGAAGGTTCTGAAGTGGAAGAAAACTTCAAACTCACCGTCGATAAAAAATACAATGCTGTTTTGAACGACGAATCATTGTGCCCTGGAACGAATACCCAAGTAAGTGTAGGTTTTGTAACTGATAATAATATGGCTATGATGCCACCCACTAATGCTCAGTATACATGGCTATGGTCAGACCCTAATGCAGGACCACAAACCGCTAGTTCAGAGAGTCTTACCGTTACCCCAAACAGTACTCCTGGCCAAACCAAAACCTATAATGTAGAGGTAAAATATAGCGAAGTTTGCAACAAAGCAACAGCATCCATGGTAGTTACCACTCGCTCCGATTGTGGCAACACCGAAACTCAAGAATATACGTATAGTGTATGTAAAGATAGTCCTTTTGCACTTACCGCAAAAAACACCGGCTCATCCTACACATGGGATACAGGCGAAAGCGGAGCCACCATCCAAGTAGCCTCGGCAAACTACGAATCAAAAATTTACACTTGTACTGTTGTTGATGGTACTACTACTTATATCGAAAAACACGAAATTATCACATCCGATTGTAATCAGTCATACGGGGACAATATCTGTGTTCTAGAAGAACATACCATTACAGCCTATTCGCAAGGCGATCGCTACGAATGGACCTTGCCTAACGGCGATACGAAAGAAGGACAAAGTATCAACATTACCATTAACGATATTGTCACAGCCGAACAATATATATGCAAAGTATATCGCAACCCCAACCCAGAAAGTAGCATCGACGCACCCTTGTGCGCCATCGAAACCCATACCTATGGCACATACAATTGTCCTGATGAAATCCATCATCCCGAGCAAGCAGTTTGTATTGGCGAAGAATTTGAACTTATCCCCACAACAACTGCCGATAGTTACATGTGGATTCAAGCAGACGGAAGCGGTCTGCGTGCACCCAGCATGAAAGACCTATTGAACCAGGAAACCACAAAAGAATACAAATGCCTTGCCATCAAAGCAGCCAACAACGAAGGTGAACCTATATTGGAGTATAACATGATGCCCAATGGCGATTTTGAAGATACCCAATCTACCAACAACCATTATAACGGATTTACCAGTTCGTATACATTCTATGAGCTTGACGAGGATTTTCCACAAAGACAAGGAGCACAGGACGACAAGAATGGATATTATCGCATTAGTTCTGATGCCAGCACCAGTGGCAATCATTACTTGGAATGCGATGGCGACGATTATGAACCTGAAGATATTACCATATCGTATGCGGCCATCCTAAACGGTTCTATTGTTAAGGGACAAGCCTATCAATTTGCCTTTTCGGGTATTACTATTGGCGGTAGCAACTTTGCCAACATCACCTTTAATTTACTATTAAAAGACGAGGCAGGCAATGTTATTAAAACCGAGCCTTTAATTAGTAATCAGATTATTAACAACACCACTTGGCAACAATTTGGTATGGGACAAAATTGGACAGCCGACAACGACTATCCACAAGCAGAAATTCAACTAATCAATCATACCAAAGGTTGGGGAGGAAACGATTTTGCACTAGATAACATCATTTTCCAAGCTGTATACAGTAACGAGAATAACACAGAAATTATTCTAGCAGAAGAATACTTTACCGTAACCGCTAGCGAATGTATAGACGAAGAAAATTGGGAAGTAGAGTTTTTAAAAGGATCTTCCCAAACTATAGAACCCAATGTTACTGGTTTAGGATACAAATGGTTTGACCAAGACGGCAACCCTGTATTGGACGAAAATGGACAACAAGTGTCCACTCCAACCCTTACCATTGTAGTAGACAAAACACAACATTATACGTGCGAGGTAGACCTAGGTCAAGGCAAAACACACTACGAATACATTACCGTTAAGGTATACGATCCCATCAACTTGGATCAATGCGAAACCGATGTAGTAACCCTTACACCTTCTAAACAAGGCAGCTATGCTTGGTATCTATTGGGCGATGACAACAGTAAAGTAGCCCTTAGCGAACCTACAATTACAGGTACAAAGGTACATTGCGAGCACTTAAGCACCATTGAAATTAACCGCATATTATGCGTCATTACCACACCAGAAGGTACACGCGATGAGCAATGGAACATTACCGTACACGCCAATCCTACATTTGAGGTAACCGTTACGGGTCGCGATGCCACCATCGAAACAAAGAGCGACTATACCAATTTGGTTTTGGACGGACAAGTAGAGTTTACCGAAACATGGATAAATACCTTAAATATTGGTGAGCATACCCTTACCATGACAGATGGTTACGGTTGTAGTTCTACCAGCACCTTTGAGGTAGTTCCTGTGCCCATCAAGCCCATGGTATTCTTTACCCCAAACAACGACAACAACCACGATTATTGGCAGGTAGAGGGTATTGATTTCTATCCAGAAGCCGTTATTCAAATTTTCGACCGCTACCATCGTCTACTTACCACCTTGATAGGTTTTGAAAACATCAAAGCTGGTTGGGACGGCATGTACAACGGTCACCAAATGCCTATGGACGATTATTGGTACGTGATTATGATTCCAGAAAACAACCAACAAATTAGCGGACACTTTACCTTGAAACGCTAAAAAGCGACATACACACATAAAAAAAAGCTGCAAATTTGCAGCTTTTTTTATATCACACCCAACTGGCGTTTAGATGTTGAGTCGTTATTATGACCTTCGACTATTCGATTCACCGATTAGTCGATTAGTCGATTCGTCGATTCGTCCGAGCGCAGCGAGTCCTGATTAATATTGCTTAGCCAGATCTAACGCTTTGTCGATACACAACCTGCTCTTTGGATTCACTATTGACAAAGGCAAATCGGGAATAACCAATTGCATGCCTTTTTCTACAGCATTCGGACTGCTCAATACATTGCGGTTAGCATCGTAAACATATACCCAAAACGCTTTATGACCATATGCACGCAACGCTACCATGGTTAAACGGCTACCATCTATAACGGTAACAGTTTCGCGTACGGGAGCATTCAATGCATCTTGATAGGTATAGTTCTCAAGGGTTAATTCGGGAGTAACTACTTCAGGAGTTTCTTCTTGTGGTTGTTCATCCGTATTCTCTGGCATTACCTGTTCTGCAGGTAGTTCTTCTTTTACTTCGGGTTGCGTTACAGTTGGTTGTTCTGCTTCTACCACTTTTGCCTCTTCTGTCTTGGCAATTTGTTCGTTGTTTGAAGCAGGCAACAACGCATCCTTGTAGTAATATGCAGCTGCACCTAACAATCCCAACGACAAGACCACTGCCACAGGTACCCATCTTTTTCTTCTTTTGAGCACTACAGGAGTTTCTGTATTTGGAGTAGGAGCAACTTCTTTGGGTTCTTCTGCTACGGTTGGGTTATCTACCTCGTTCTCTTTAACCTTGAAGGGCACAACCACAGGTTCTTCTTTGGCTTCAGGTTTCTCTGCAATAGTTTCCTCTGCAATAGGTTGCACTATAACTTCTGGTTCTACCGCAACCGATTCTTGCACCTCGGGTTCTACTACCAAAGGCTCTTCTATTTCAGGTTCGTCTAAGTCATCTTCCAATTCTTCTGCTGGCGTTAAAATCTCTGCAGCACCCATCACCGTATCCAAATGTGAATAGGGAGCATTGATTTTTTCTTTTACCTCAGCATCGGGTGTAAACGTTACCTTATAATGTCCTGGCAAAACAATCGACGTACCAGTAGACACGTCTACACTCTTTCTAGGTTCGTTCCAAATCAATTTAAACGTACCCAATCCTTTTACTTTCACTACCCCATCTTTTTCAAGATACTCTTGAATTACTTGCACCAACTCGCGCAAGAAACTCTCTGTAAACCGCTTTGTAGCACCCGATTGGGCAACAATGACATCGGTTAGTTCTTGAAGGGAAATCTTTTTACTTTCCACTGGTCGATAAATTTTTGAGTTTATTTTTATACGTAGTTCCCACCTTAAAGGTAAGCGACAATTTGGGAGGGATAACCATTTTTTGCTTCGTAACAGGGTTAATCAGAATACGATCTTGTTTCTTACGAACCTCAAACGAGCCAAATCCTTGAATAGAAAGCAGGGTTTCTTCGTTCATAGCGCCCACCATTGCATCGGTTGCAATAGCTAACAAAGAGCCTATTTCTTTTTGAGTTTTGCCCAAACGACGGGCCAACTCTGCCACTAATTCTTTGTTGTTCACGGCAGTTGATTTATAAGGTTATATGCAAATATAACACTATTTTTCTGATATGGCTTTCAATTTACCATAAAAATCAAATTCTTCCGCCTTGGTAATCAATACTTCGTAGTAATTACCGATGGTTAAATCGCCTTCCGACAAGGGTAACAAGCACTCGGTATCCACATCGGGCGAGTCAAATTGGGTACGGCCTACGTAGTATTCTCCTTCTATGCGGTCTATCACAACCGTTTGCGTAGTGCCCACTAATGTTTGATTGTGATTGTACGATATGCGTTGTTGCAATCGCATCAAAGCATCCAAGCGTTGTTGCTTGGTTTCGGCTGGGACATCGTCTGTATAGTGTAAATTTGCGTACGTATTTTCCTCGTCAGAATACATAAACGCACCCATGCGCTCAAATTTCTGACGCCCTACAAAAGCCATTAAATCTTCAAAATCGGCATCTGTTTCACCAGGGTGACCCACCATCAAGGTAGTACGCAGGCAAATTCCTGGTACTTCTTTGCGAATGCGCGCCAACAAGGCCTCGGTATCGGCACAGGTAATACCACGGTGCATTTTTTGCAACATGGCATCCGAGCTATGTTGCAAGGCAATATCTAGGTATTTACAAATGTTATCACGCTCGCGAATAACGGGCAAAATATCGTAGGGGAATTGCGTGGGATAAGCATAATGCAAACGCAACCATTTTACCCCAGGTATATCCGACAAGCGAACCAACAAATCGGCCAAAGCAAATGTATTGTACCTGTCTTTTCCGTAGTAGGTTAAGTCTTGTGCAATCAGCTGAAACTCGGTAACACCTTGTGCAACAAGGTCTTTTACTTCTTGTTCAATGTCCTCTATGCTACGGCTTTTGTATTTTCCGGTAATAAGCGGAATGGCACAATACGAACAAGCACGGTTGCAACCTTCGGCAATTTTAATGTAGGCATAGTGCGATGGCGTGGTAATATGGCGAGCTCCACAGATAGCAGGAGTTCCAATCTCAGCTTGCAAATCGGTCAAGATGCTATCAAAATCAAATTTGCCGTAAAAGGCATCTACTTCGGGTATTTCTGCTATTAGTTCGTTTCTATAACGTTCAGACAAACAACCCATTACAAACAACTTTTCTATTTTCTTTTGTTGCTTGCGCAAGGCTTGTTGTAAAATCACTTCGATGCTTTCTTCTTTGGCATCGCCAATAAAACCACAGGTGTTTACCACCACAATTTTGCCTTTGGGTTTTTCGGCATCGTGCGTAACAGCAAAACCTGCCTGTTTGAATTTGGTCATCAAATTTTCGGTATCGACCAAATTTTTAGAGCATCCTAATGTTATAAAATCAACTACTGGCAGTTTCATTTTAATCGGTAATTTTACCCAACAATGATTTTACAAACGATTGTTTATCAAATAGTTGCAAATCTTCCATTTGCTCACCCAAACCAATGTACTTAACGGGTATTTTAAATTGATCCGAAATACCAATTACTACCCCACCTTTGGCGGTTCCGTCTAGTTTGGTAACTGCCAACGACGAAATTTGAGTGGCTTTGGTAAATTGTTTGGCCTGTTCAAAGGCATTTTGACCTGTCGAACCGTCCAATACCAACATCACATCGTGAGGAGCATCGGGCACCAATTTTTGCATCACGTTTCTAATTTTGGTCAACTCGTTCATCAAGTTAATCTTGTTATGCAAACGACCTGCTGTATCAATAATCACCACATCGGCTTTGTTTGCTTTGGCCGATGCCAAGGTATCGTATGCCACCGATGCAGGGTCTGCACCCATTTTTTGTTTAATAACGGGCACGCCCACACGTTCGCCCCAAATTACCAACTGTTCTACAGCCGCAGCACGGAAGGTATCGGCAGCACCCAAATACACTTTCTTGCCCGCTTTTTTGAACTGGTAAGCCAATTTGCCAATGGTAGTGGTTTTACCCACACCGTTCACACCTACCACCAAAATAACGTATGGATTTTCGGATGTATCAATGTCCAATTCTGCAAAATCTTCGGTATTGTTTTCTGCCAACAAGGCAATCACCTCTTCGCACAAAATTTGATTCAACTCATCGGTATTCATGTATTTATCGCGCGAAACACGGTTTTCGATACGCTCAATGATACGCAACGTAGTTTCTACACCTACGTCCGATGTAATCAAAGCCTCTTCTAGGTTATCCAATACCTCGTCGTCTACTTTATCTTTGCCTGCAATAGCACGTTTAAGCTTGCCAAATACACTTTCTTTGGTTTTCGACAATCCTTTGTCTAACACTTCTTGCTTTTGCTCTGCATTATCTTTTTTGAAAAATGAAAAGAATCCCATATACTAATGTTAAATTATTTTACAAAGTTAAAGAAAATCACCCACTTAACGAAATTATTCCACAAAAAAAGCGACCTCGTTAGAAGTCGCTTTTAATATGGTAGTAGCAAATCTTATTTTGCTAAAAATTCTTTTACGTTGTCGTTGTGCACAATTTCTTCTTGGAACATATAAGCACCAGTTTTAGGCGATTTAACCATTTTAATCACCTTGGCGAACGAACGTCCTTCACCTCTTTGAATCGTTGCAACTGTTTTCTTTGCCATAGTATATCTTATTTAATTTCTTTGTGAAGAGTCATTTTTTTCAATACTGGATTGTATTTCATCAACTCCAAACGTTCAGTTGTGTTTTTTCTGTTTTTGGTAGTGATGTAACGCGACATGCCTGGCATACCGCTTTCTTTGTGCTCGGTGCACTCTAGAATAACTTGTACTCTATTTCCTTTTGCTTTCTTTGCCATGGTATTAACCTCCTAATTTTACGATTATAGGTAACCTTTTTCAGCAGCACGTTTGATAGCTGCATCCAAACCTAATTTATTGATAATACGAAGACCATTGGCAGAAACCTTAAGGCTTACCCAGCAATCTTGCTCTACCCAATAAAATTTTTTAGTGAAAAGGTTCACATCAAACTTACGTTTTGTTCTTCTCTTTGAGTGAGAAACATTGTTTCCGATAACGGCTTTTTTACCGGTAATTTGACAAATTTTTGACATT
>CAJGDW010000034.1 GCA_904502115.1 Paludibacteraceae bacterium
AAGGTAATGGTATAATCGTATACGCCGTCTTGCAATGGAACCAAGGTAGTTCCTACTACCAAACGAGTCAATTTGTTTTCTTTGCCCGATTCTGCCACAGCAAAATGCAAAGTATAGGTATTGGTTACCGTACCATCTTGCGAGGTTACTTGCAAGGTAGTTGTACCTTTTAAACCTGCTTGGGTAAGCACTACTTGTTGTTCGGTAATAGCCACACCGTTTTGGGTAGCATTTTCGTACTCAATAGCAGGAACTTCGGTAGTACCGTATGGCAAGGTAACTACGTAATGGAATTGATTGGGAGTAAAGCCGGTTACGTCGTTACCACCTACAATAATGTTGCTCAAGGTAGCATCGCTCGATTGTTCTACGGCAAAGTTCAACTGATAGGTAGTTTCGGTTACACCATCGTCTGCTAATACACGGATGGTAGTAGTACCGTTTACCCCACCTTCTGTTAGGGTGACAATTTGGCCTTTGCTAGCAACCACTGGGTTAATCACGGGCAATGCAGTGGTACGCCATGGCAAGGTAATATCGTATTGATGGATATTAGCATCGAATCCGTCTATCGAAGCAAAACTTAATGCTTGTGCATTGTATAGTTGAATGTCTTTCAACAACGCATTACCGTGCGATACTACGTTATAAGCAATGCTATAGATAGTGGTTGCACCACTTTGAGCGATAACGGTAAGGGTACAACCCAACAAACCTTGGTTGTTGACAATTACTTGTTGGCTTGCATCTTGTTTTTGGTAAGTAATAGCAGGGGCACTTTCGCCATTCTTCACATCGATGGTATAAGCGGTTACTTGGCTATCAAAGCCTGCAAGCGAAACACCATCCAACAAAATATCTTTCAAGGTTGCATCGGTACGAGGAGCCACTGCAAACGTTACGGTATAGGTATTGGTTTGCGAAGCATCTTCCGAGGTTACTTGCAAGGTAGCATTACCTTCCAATTGTGGAAGAATGGTTACCACTTGTTGGCCGTTGTTGCCTTTTTGGTAGGTTACCGATGGTAAAACAGTGGTTCCCAAAGGCAAGGTATAAGTATAATTAAAGGTACCTGCTGCAAAACCATCTAGCAATACGCCGTCCACCAAAATGGCATCCAATAGCGCATTGTCAGATTTTGCTACATTCAATACCACGGTATAGGTATTTATCGAACCGTCTTCTGCCTTCACTATCAATTGGGTAGCCGCATCCAAACCACCGCTTATTACTTGTACGGTTTGGGTTGGGTCGGTTTTTTGATAGGTAATGGTAGGCACGGTGGTAGTACCTTCTGGCAAGTTGATTTGGTAGTTGTTTACCATTGGATCAAAACCATCTACGCTAACACCATCTACCATAATATCGTTCAACAATACATTGTCAGACATTTGGTATACAAATTGAACGGTGTATACGTTTTTAGCACCTTCTTCGGGTTGTACCTCGATGCGAGCAGTACCCAACAACTGAGGCATGGTAATGGTAATGGTTTGACCAGGATAGCCTTCTGCTTCTACAATAGGACATTCCGTAGCATCTACTGGCAACACATAACGATAATCCAATACGTTAGGATCAAAATCGGGCAATGCCACATTGCCAACAAAAATGTTTTTCAAAGTAGCATTCAACGATTTTTCTACCTCAAATACAAGGCTATAGGTTTGTTCTGCACCGTTTTCGGCAACCACCTTAATGGTAGTAGTGCCGTTTACACCACCCTTGTTCATAATGATGCGTTGTGCATCGTCGTTTTTAACAGGTTCGATAGCTGGCAATGCTGTGGTACCGGCAGGCAAGGTAATGTTGTATTGCAAGGTAGCAGGATCAAAATCGGCAATCGATTCACCCCCTACCAAAATATCTTTCAAGGTTACGTCCGACGAGGTAGCCACCGAGAAAGCAATGGTATACACCATGGTAGCGCCTGTTTGCGCTTTAACGGTAATTTTAGCTACACCGTTTACACCGTTTTCGTCGATACGAACGGTTTGCGCTGCATCACCTTTTACGTAAGTAATAGTAGGAACAGTGGTAGTTCCACGTTGCAATGCACAAGTATAGGCTGTTTGATTCGAATTAAACACAGGCGACAACGCATAACCCTCTACTTGCAAATCGTCCAATTTAGCATTGTCCGACAGTTTTTGCGTAAAAGTAATATTGTACACCGTTGTAGCACCATTTTGAGCACGAACGGTTAGTTTGGTTACCCCCTCGATAGCCACGGTAGCTTCCGAAGCAGGGTTTTTGGTAACGGTTTGATAAGCATCGCCCGCTTCCCAGGTTACCACAGGACGCGAGGTAGCCATTGGATCTACGTTGAACGAATAATCGGTTACAGCAGGATCAAATCCATCCAAAGCAACACCGTCAACAAAAATATTATTTAACGTATGGTTGGTCGATTTTTCAACGCTGAATACCAAACGATAAATGCTTACATTACCATTTTGAGCGGTAACGGTAATACGCGAAGTACCATTCACACCCTCGCTAGCAAGGACTACGTTTTGGTAATCGTCGCCTTGTTCCCAGGTAATAGTTGGCAAAGTGGTTGTACCCACTGGCAAAGCAACATTGTATTGCATGGTAGCAGGGTCAAAACCTTCTAGGCTAACACCGTCTAGCAAAATATCGTTTAAGTACGAATAGCTCGATTCGGTAATGACATAGCTGATACGATAGGTACGAGCAGCACCCGATGGAGGTGTTACCACAATGGTCGATTTTCCATTCAAACCGTTGTTGGTAACAACGATGTTTTGTTCGCCAGGTGCGTATTTAGAAACAGGTTCAATCACAGGATCTTCGGTAGTACCCAAAGGCATTTCTACCACATAAACATTGGTAGCGGGGTCAAAACCTGCAATCGATTTACCGTTGATCAAGATGTCTTGCAAGGTATTATCGGTAAGTTGACCTAAACCGAAGTTGACGTTATAAGTAGTACTGTAGCTAACATTTTCGGCAGTAACGGTTACTTTGGCAACGCAGGGGAAGTTATTGCAAGTTTCCACTTTTACGGTTTGTACATCTTCTGCTTTTTGAACGGTAATAACAGGAGCTTCTGTAGTACCGTAAGGTAGGGTTACATTGTATTCGGTTACGTATCCACTAAAGTTAGCCACAGGCTCACCATTTACAGAGATAGATTCGGCATGCGAATTAACCGATTGGGTACGCACAAACGTAACCGTATAGGTAGTAGTAGACGAACCGTCTTCGGCACGTACCGTAATGGTAGCGGGTTCGTACAATTTGGTAGCAGGAACAATGGTAATTTCGCTACCCGATAGGCTACGACCGCTACGTTTACAAGAAATGCTAGGAATATCTTTATCGGTTGCATTCTCGCCCAATGCTACGGTGTAATCGTGTATTTCCGATTTAAAACCATAAAGCGGTTCGTTGTTCAAGCGCAATTCGTCTACGGTCGATTTGTAAATCAATTCCAAATCGTCTACCAACATGTAGTTACCAGGCACCAAGCCATCGTTTCGACGACCTTCTGGATAGTTAGATGCCGAAAGGATGATGTTCATCTTTTCGGGTAGGTCGTCTTTCAAATAACGAATGGGCACCTCAATGCGTGTCCAATCTTTGTATTGTGCTTTGGTTTGAAAATGAGCTTCTGCAATTTGAACGGCTTCTACGTCTGTTCCACAGATGTTAGGGTCGGCACCCATACGAATATCCGATTCCTCGTCGGTGTGCGATGTGGTAGTACAACCACCATTTTTGTTTTTATACGAATCTGCTTGGGCAGTTCCTTTCCACGAATAGAAAACTAAATTTATATTTTCTTTACCATTCGAAACACGTTTAACCCACACTGCCATAGCATCTGGACGCGCAGTAAAAGGTACACCGCCATCGGTACCAGCTGTAGCTGATCCAGTATCCATTCCATCTAGATAAGCCCAAGGTGTACCCAAGGTAACCCACGAAGGCGATGTTTCGGTAATACCTGCTGCACCTACCTCGGTATCCATCAATTTAGCAGCATATTTACCACTGCGAGCTTCTGTAGTTTGGTAGACCACTTGACCATACACTTTTATGCCAAGTACTTCTTTGAAGACATTCGCACCGTACCACAAACCTTTACCTGTGTTGGAACCAGTAGAACCACCACCCAAGGCTGCTTTCCCGTTAAAAGATTGACTCCAGTCTTCGAAACCAGGGTCTACCACTTGATAGGGGCCTGCCGCTTGCACTGTAAGCGCTACCAAGCTAAAAAGAAAAAATAACGTTAATGATAGTAGATTAAACTTCTTTCTCATTGTATATAAATTAGTTAACATTTTTTCGGTTGCAAAAATACGATATTAAAACGGAAAGGAATGTAATTTATTGTGCTGTTCTGCCAAATTGTTAATAACGTTCCAAAAAAAAATAATTTTTCGATCATTTTGTAACAATTCTGTAACAAAAAAAAATGTCGATAACCACCATCAATTATCGACATTTAAACTATTGATTAAGAAAGCGTTACTTTACACCGTTTGTTCGATGTTCCAAACAAAGGCTCGCACCCCTACTTCTTTGTTTCGGGCATCTAATTTGCGCACTACACTTAATAATTCGGGCACTTTTTCGTCTTCGATAACGGTCATAATGGCCGAGTTCATTTCGGGCCAAGTATGGGTTCCACGACGGGGTTCGCCGCCATTGGTACCACGACCTTGCACTTGTTCAAAAAAGGTAAAGCCACTAATTTTTAACATATCCAACATGTACTCTACACGTTCGGTATTGGCTTGGTTAAATACAATAAATACTGATTTCATGGCTTACTATTTTTCTAAGTTTTCGTCTATTTGCATAAATATGTAATCACGACGTTGTTGCTCTTCTTTATCGCGTTCGCCGTGGCGCGACATAATGCCATACATTACGGGTACTACAATTAGGGTTACCAAGGTAGACACCAACAAACCACCAATTACCACAATACCCAATGGTTGCCACATTTCTGAACCTTCGCCACTACTTACTGCCATAGGAACCATACCCAACAGGGTGGTAAAGGCAGTCATCAACACAGGGCGCAAACGCGATTGACCCGATAGTTGGATAGCCTCGTTAAGTTCGTATCCACGGTCGCGCATTAGGTTAATGTAGTCTACTAGCACAATACCGTTTTTAACCACAATACCCACCAACATCACTATACCCAAAGCACCAATCATATCGAGCGAAGTACTTGTTACCCAAAGTGCTATAATAACACCCGAGATAGCAAATGGCACAGACATCATAATAATGAAAGGTTTGCTTAACGATTCAAATTGCGAAGCCATCACCACGTACACCAAGATGATAATCAAGGCAAACAACAAACCAATATCGGCAAAGCTTTCTTGTTGTTCTTCGTAATCACCACCATAACGAACTACCACACCTGCAGGACGTTCCAATGGATCTACCACTTCTTGTATAGCAGCAGCTAATTCACCCAACGATATCTCGTGTGGAGTTACTTTTACCGTCAACATACGTTGGCGCGTTTTACGTTCAATTTCGGGGGGAGCAAGATACTCTTCTACAGTTGCCAATTCACTTAATTTGATCAACTGACCCGATGCTGTTGGAATGGTAAGGTTACCCAAATCTGAAATACTATTTCTATCAGATTCAGACAAACGAACCAAAATATCGTACTCATCACCATCTTCCTTCAAAAAGCCTGCATTCATACCATTTACACGACTACGAACATACGATGCTACTGTAGCCGAATTTAATCCATGACGAGCTGCTTTTTCTTTGTCAACTACAATCTTTAATTCAGGACGGTCTTCGTCACGACTAATGGTGATATCGCGTGCACCTTCTAGTTGACTCACGGTACGTTTTATCTGCTCTGCATACATATTAGTAGCATCAAAGTCGTAGCCATACACCTCTACATCAACGGTAGAAGCCCCTCCACCGCCAAAACCACCTGCCATTTCACAGCTATAGTCTAAAATTTGTGGGTATTGAGCTAACTCTTTACGAACAACCTCAGCAATGTCAAAAATGCTACGTTCGCGTTCGTGCTTCTTAGAACAAACCACGGTCATTTGTAATTTGTTGTTAGAGGTATTGTTAATCAATGCCGAGAAACCCGCGTCGTCGGGCGAACCAGTTGTAGATGACAACATACGCACTTCTGGAACTAGTTCCATAATACGGGCTTCTAATTGACGAGCCAACGCAGCAGTTTCTTCCACACGGGTAGAACGTTGCAATTCTACATTTACCGTTAAACGACCGTTGTCGGTTTTTTGCATAAAGTCGGTACCCACAAAGCCTAAATACGCTGGAACCAACGAAGCAATAAACAAACCAAATACAGTTACCAAAGTTAATGCTTTATGGCGCAAGCAAGCACCCAATGCCTTAGCATAGAAAGCATCCACTTTGTCTAACATAGTTACTACGTATTTTTGATACCAGCCAGCTTGTACCGATTCTTCTATTAGTTTACCATTTTCTACATGCACTTTTTTAGCACGCAATAGCTTAGAAGAAAGCATAGGAGTTAAGGTAATAGCCACAACGGTAGAGGTACATACTACGATGGTAACAATCCAACCCAACTCTTTAAACATGATACCAGCAAAACCTGTAAGCATGGTTAAAGGAACAAACACGGCTACAATTACCAAGGTAGTAGCTATAACCGACACCCATACCTCGTTGGTTGCATAAATAGCCGCTTCGCGGGGATTAGAACCACGTTCTATGTGAGAGGTAATATTTTCCAATACCACAATGGCATCGTCTACCACCATACCAATCGCAATAGTAAGCGAACACAATGATATGATATTCAACGAACTATCTACAAACAACAAGTAGATAAATGCCACAATCAAGGCAATAGGAATGGTAGCACTAATAATTAAAGTTGCACGCCAACGTCCCAAGAAGAACAACACCACCAATACCACAAATAGTAACGCATACAAAATAGATTCAATCAGCGAATCGATAGAGTTTTGAATGTCTTGTGATGAGTCGTACACCACGTCGATATTAATATCAGGAGGCAAATTAGCCTTAATTTGCTCCATTTTTTTATTCAATTCGCGACAAATTTGTACGGTATTAGCACCCGATTGTTTCATAATTACCAAGCGAACACCGTCACGACCATTAATCTTTTCATCCAAAGTAAGGTCTTTGATGGTATCGCGCACAGTAGCTAAATCGCGCACATAAATTTGCTTACCCATAGGAGTGGTTGTCACCACTACATTTTCGATTTCGGCACTTTCTAAATATTCGCTACGGACTTGAACTTGATATTGCTCGTCTATCATTTTTACGTTACCAGACGCCATGTTCAAGTTGTTAGCACTAATAGCCTGACCTACTAATTCTAGTGGAATATGGTAAGCATCTAATTTAGCTTGATCAATATCTACATACACATAACGATCAGGTTGACCAGACATTGATATATTACCAACCCCATCTACTTGGTTCAACAATGGAATAACCTCGTCATCCAATATTTTTTCCAAACCAGGATATGATTCGTCTGCAGTTATCGCATATTGAATAATAGGCATTGAACTTGAGCTAAATTTAAAGATAAATGGATTAGAGGTTCCTTCTGGCAAATTGTCTTTAACAATATCAATGTATGAACGTACATCGTTTACCGCCTCGTCCATATTGGTGCCCCACTCCAACTCTAGTGTCACCACAGACATATTATCCTTAGACTTAGATGTTATTTCTTTTAAGCCATCAACCGAGTTCAAACTATTTTCTAACACCTTAGTTACATTGGTCTCCATTTCGGTACCATTAGCACCTGGATAAGTACACATCACCATGATGTATGGAGGGTCCATTTCTGGCATTTGGTCAATGGGCAGTTTGATATACGAAAACGCACCAATGATCATTACCGCTATAAAGATAAGTATAGTGGTAACGGGCTTATTAATCGCCGTCTTGTAAATACTCATAACTGCTTACTATTTAACAATTTCTAATTTTACGCCATCTACCAAACGACCTTGGCCAACCACAATTAGCTGATCGCCTTCTTTTAATTCTTCAGAGATAATCTCTACATCGCGGTCATAACGTTTACCCAAGGTAACAGCTACACGTTTAGCCTTACCACCTTCGTTAATAAACACATAACGTTCGTTAGAACCAATTAGTTTCAATACCGATTGGTAAGGAACCAATATACCTTGTGCTTTACCAATAGGAATATTGGTTGATACATACATACCTGGGCGTAAAAGTTCTGATTCATTAGGAATCTGTATTCTTACCGAGAAAGTATGTGATGAAGGATCGATGGTTGGGAATACCGTTTCGATGATTGCTTCAAACACTTTATCGGGATAAATATCAGAAGTAATGTTTAACTTCATTCCGTTTTTAAGGTAAGGGAAGTAGTTTTCTTGCACATTAACAAATGCTTTCAACTTATTAATTTGAGTAAGTTGAAGAATGGGTTGACCCGCGCAAAGCTCACCATTTTCAAAGTTTTTAGCCGAAATAACACCTGCAAAATCGGCGCGTACAAACGTATTGCTCTCGTAAAGAGCCAATTGTTCTTTTACTTGTTCGTATTGGGTTTTAGTTTGGTCATAAATTTGTTGCGAAATGCTACCAGCGGCTTTCAACGCTTCCATACGGCTCATTTCTACACCCAAATTAGCATAGGTAAGTTTGGTAGTTGTATATTGAGTAGGATCCATTTTTACCAACAACTGACCTTTAGACACTCTATCGCCTACTTTTACTAAGATTTCGTCGATAATACCGCTCACAGAAGAAGATACTTTCATATTGTCGTATCCTTCTAGTGTAGTTGGTAAAACCACATCACGTTCAATCTCTGCTGCAGTTAATGTCATTACCTGCACCTTTTCTACCTTCTCTGCTTCTTGAGTGGTAGTTTTTTCTTCGCTACAAGACGATACCGCTAACAACAACGCTATCGCAGTCAAACTAGTTACAAATTTGTTCATATCCTTGTTTTTAATTATTTTGTTGTATCAAAAATTTTCCAACCCAACGCAATCTCGAACGAGTTTACAGGACTGGTATTCAGTACCATATCTTCTACTTTATAAGCATAGCCTGGTTGTACTAAACGATAACGAGCATCGAGCGAGAACACCCAAATATCCATACCCAAACCACAATCCAAACCGAACGAGCAGGTTCTTAATTCCGAATCAACTCCTTCTGCTTGAATAGCACCTTTTTGTCCAATATTGAAATTAAAGGTAGGGCCCACCATTAAACGCAAGTTAAAGTTTTTGGTTTCAAACAATTTAACACCCACCATAACTGGAACATTAATGGATTGTTGGGTCAATTCTTGTTGGGTTGGCACACCATTCCAACTATCTTCTACCATTTGTCCAATCGAATTCAACGAAGTTACAAAATGGTAATTCGCTTCTAATTGACCATAAAAACGACGACCAACACGCAACATCAAACCAGCATCGAAACCGTATGCTTGGTCTGTTTTAATTTTTAGGTTATCAAAATGAATAGAGCTCCAGTCTTGTTCAAATCCTAACGAACTCACAAAACCAGCTTTGATACCAAATGCCACTTGGGCTGATGCCGAAAGCGACAAAAGCGCCAATCCTATAATAATCAAATACTTTTTCATACTCTATGTTCAACTATTATTGGTTTAATAGATTTTTTAGGTTGATATGTGCCGATACCATCGAGGTAAGGGCTTGAATGTAATTTTGTTGTGCACTAATTAAATTAGAGCTAGTATTGGTAACATCAAGCGACGATGCATAGCCGTATTCGAATTTCTTAGCCATGTTATCGAACACACGTTGTGTAACCTCGATGTTGCGTTTTTGAATTTGGTAGTTGTCGTATGCCGAAACCAAATCGTAACGGTATTGTCTATCCGATACACGCAATTGGTCTTCGGTATCTGCCAAGGTATTTTGAGCGGCTTGGTAAGCCAATTTCTTTTCGGTTACACCAGCAGCACGTACCCCACTGGACCAAATAGGGACATTAAGGGTAACACCCACGGTATTAGGAGGAGTCATGTTCATGCCTTCTGCTTCTCCAAAATAAGTTTTACCACTGTATTGATAAAAACCAGTTAATGTAGGCACGTACTCCATGGCTTTAAGGGTTACTTGCTTTTGTGCCAACTCGGCTTGTTGTTTGGCCAAAGTATAATCGTAGTTAGCATCCAAGTTAAGTTCGGTCGACAATAGTTTCATGGCTTCGTCGGCATTTAGGATGGCATCCAATGGATCGCTCAAGTTAATGTGCGTATCGGCCGATACACCCAACAACAAACGAAGCGAGCTTTTAAGCACCTCGATGGTACGCTCGGTAGTATTGATACTGCTTTCCATCATGGCAACTTGCACCGATAGCTGATCGGCATCAATTTGTTCTGCCGCACCCACTTGCACCGAATTTTCGGTCATTTTGTAAAGGGTTTGCAAGTTCACCAAGTTTTTGCGCAATAGGTCGACGGTTTCGGTAGTAGCCAAGATGTTTACATACACATTGGTAACGTTGGCTTCAATGGCTTGAACGGTTTTGGCCTTTGCCACATCTTGCATTTCGATGGCCAAATCGGAAATCAATGCACCCACAATTTGTTGTCCACCAACGGTCATAGAAGCTTGCAACGACAAGCTACCCGTTGGGTTCATAGGAATGGGCATACCACCTAAGCTCATTTCGTAGCCACACATATTGGTGTAATCTAACGAACCCGAAACTTGTGGTAGCATCGAGGCAATGGCTTGCCAACGAGCTGCTTCGGCCTGTTTAATATTCAATCCTGCATTTTGCACGGTTCTATTGTGCTCAACAGCGTATTGTTTGGCTTCTTCTAAACTCAACATCAACGATTCTGCTCCTGCTACCTCAGCCGTTTCTTGCTGTGCTAGCATACCCATAAAGGGAACAATCGTCATCAAACATACAATCAATCTTTTTTTCATACCTTATTATATAATACTAATTATTTTTCTAGTTGATAGTGATTATTTAGGTAGTAGGCTAAGCCTTCTTCGCTACATACCAAATGCATAAACGCATCCAATAAAAAGCGCAAATAGTTTTTATGTTCGCTTTTTGGCATTTTTAAAAAAGCCTCAATAGCCATATCGTTCCAACCATTACAAAGAGGAATTAAATAGTCAATATTTAAATCGGAACGAAACAGACCTTGTTCTATACCTCTAGTAAGCACTCTACGAAGCGTATCGCAAATTTGTTTTTCTCTTAGTGCAACTTGCTTACGATGAATCTCGGGGTAATATTTAAGCAAATCGTACACAAAGATTTCGTATTTTTTATTGTGTTCGCGTGCTGCAAGCGAGGGACCTTGCATCCACAAGTCGATGATATTATCGCACGTATCAATCTCGCTGATATTATGAAAGCGTTCTGGACCTTTTTTACAAATGTTATCCCACACAATTTCTATTAGCGCCTCTTTGTTTTCAAATTCGGTATAAAAGGTTTTTTTAGACATATGCAAATCGTTGCATATATCGTCTACCTTAATCGACTTTATGCCATACTTAACAAAAAGCGATTCGGCTACCTTTATAATATTTGAACGTACCAAAGAGTCCATTTTCTGCACAATAACAAGCGCAAAAATATAATAAATGCGATTTTGTAGTACTTAACTAAGTGTTAAAAAATTATTTAAAAAATATTTATTTACAGCATTACACTGATTATCAATACTTTCCAAAGAAACTATTTTATGCAAAAAGTTTCCACGTAGTCGTTTTGTAACGTTGATGTAATAAAATCGCTGCGCGATGGTGAATCGGTGTAAGTTGCGAGTAAGTGAGAGCAGAAACAATGCGGTCACTGAGCCTGTCGAAGTGCCAAGCATTGATTATGCCGAGCGGGAGCAACTTCATGAGGGCGAAGCCCGAATAATCGGTGAGTCGGTGAATCGTTTAGTCGTTGAGGCGTTTAGTCGTTTAGTCGGTGAGGCGATTCAATGAAAATAAAAAAAAGCGGGCCCTTCGACCCTTCGACAAGCTCAGGGACCGAATTTGGGACCGCTTAAAAGTATCGGAAAAGCGAGATTAATCTTCCAATAGGATGTTCATGATTTCGATGGCCGATTTCATAACAGAAGTACCAGGACCGAAGATAGCCGCTACGCCTGCATTGTACAAGTACTCATAGTCTTGTGCAGGAATAACACCACCAGCAATAACGATGATGTCTTCGCGACCCAATTTCTTCAATTCTTCCATTACTTGAGGTACCAATGTTTTGTGACCTGCAGCCAACGACGAAACACCAAGAACGTGAACGTCATTTTCTACTGCTTGTTTAGCAGCTTCGGCAGGTGTTTGGAACAAAGGACCCATGTCTACGTCAAAGCCACAGTCGGCAAAACCAGTAGCTACTACTTTAGCGCCACGGTCGTGACCGTCTTGACCCATTTTCGCAATCATGATACGAGGTTGACGACCTTCTTTTTTAGCGAATTCGCCAGTAAGTTCAAGTGCTTTTTTGAACTCGTCGTTGTTTTTAGTTTCTGAACTGTACACGCCTGAAATGGTTCTAATGGTTGCTTTATAACGTCCTACTACAACTTCGCAAGCGTCAGAAATTTCGCCCAACGAAGCACGTACACGTGCAGCTTCAACTGCCAATTCCAACAAGTTGCCTTTGCCGGTTTTAACACATTCGGTAATGGCTTCCAATGCTTTCTTAACATCGGCTTCGTTACGATTAGCACGCAAAGCTTGCAAACGTTCAATTTGTTGTTTACGTACGGCAGTATTGTCTACTTCCAAGATATCGATAGGATCTTCGTGGTCCAAACGGTATTTGTTTACACCTACGATGGTTTGCGAACCCGAGTCGATGCGCGATTGAGTGCGAGCAGCCGCTTCTTCGATACGCATTTTTGGAATACCGGTTTCGATAGCAGCAGCCATACCACCCAATTTTTCAATCTCTTCGATGTGAGCCCAAGCTTTTTCTGCCAATTCGTTGGTCAACGATTCGATGTAGTAAGAACCAGCCCATGGGTCAATTTCTTTACAGATCTTGGTTTCTTCTTGGATGTAAATTTGGGTATTACGAGCAATACGAGCCGAGAAGTCGGTAGGAAGTGCAATGGCTTCGTCCAATGCGTTGGTGTGCAACGATTGGGTGTGACCCAAAGCAGCACCCATAGCTTCGATACAAGTACGGCCTACGTTGTTAAATGGATCTTGCTCGGTTAGCGACCAACCCGAAGTTTGGCAGTGTGTACGCAATGCCAACGATTTTGGGTTTTTAGGATTGAATTGTTTTACAATACGAGCCCACAACATACGAGCAGCACGCATTTTAGCAATTTCCATAAAGTGGTTGGTACCAATTGCCCAGAAGAAAGACAAACGAGGAGCAAATGCGTCGATGTCCATGCCTGCATTTACACCAGCACGCAAGTATTCCAAACCATCGGCCAAGGTGTAAGCCAACTCGAT
>CAJGDW010000035.1 GCA_904502115.1 Paludibacteraceae bacterium
GCTGCTTACTCGTACATGGCATTGGTGCCTGTTATTCAACCTCCTATTATGCGTGCTCTTACCACTAAGAAAGAACGCGAAATTGAGATGAAGCAACTACGTATGCCTTCTAAAACCGAGAAAATCATCTTCCCCATTGTGGTAATCATTGTAGTTAGCTTGGTGTTGCCATCTGCTGCTTCGCTTATTGGTTGCTTGATGTTGGGTAACTTAATGAAAGAATGCGGTGTGGTAGAACGTTTGGCTAAAACCGTTCAAAACGAGCTAATGAACATTGTAACCATCTTCTTGGGTATTACCGTAGGGGCTACTGCTACTGCAGAAGCTTTCTTAAACGTACAAACCCTTATGATTCTAGCTGTAGGTATCGTAGCCTTTGCTATGGGTAGTGCAGGTGGTGTGCTATTGGCCAAATTTATGAACTTGTTCACCAAAGATAAAATCAATCCATTGATTGGTTCTGCTGGTGTATCGGCTGTTCCTATGGCAGCACGTGTATCGCAAAACGTAGGTCAAGAAGCGAATCCTTCTAACTTCCTTTTGATGCACGCTATGGGACCAAACGTAGCCGGTGTAATTGGTTCGGCTGTAGCCGCTGGTATCTTGCTAAGTTTCTTAGGATAAGATATCCCTTTAGAACGAATCTTATAAAATGTCTTTATAAAAGCAATCGCGCGTAGGTGCGATTGCTTTTCTTTACTCAATAAACAATGGAACAAACAAAAGTAGAAAGTTTTACCATGGATCACACCAAGGTTAAAGCGCCATTTGTACGCAAATGCGGCGTTTTGACAGGTCCTAATGGAGACGTAGTAACCAAATTCGATTTGCGCTTTATGCAACCCAATGCAGGTGCTATTCCAACGGCTGCCTTGCATGCGTTAGAGCACTTATTGGCAGGTTACTTGCGCGATGAGGTAGAAAATGTAATCGATTTATCGCCCATGGGCTGTAGAACGGGTTTTTACTTTATTGTATGGGGCGAACCCAGTATTGAAACCATTCAAACGGCTTTGTGCAAGGCATTGGAACGTGTTGTAGTGGCAACCGAAGTTCCTGCTGCCAACGAGGTACAATGTGGTAATTACCGCGATTTGTCGCTTTTTGGTGCGCAAGAATATGCCAAGCAAGTGCTAAAAGCATTTCAAACAAAGTAGGCTACAAACGGCAATAAAACGGCATTAAAAAAGCTTGACACGGGTAGTGTCAAGCTTTTTTAGTATAGGTTGTAATGTTGTTGTATTAGAATCTTACACCGTAACTCAATACAATTTGATTGCGTACGCTACGCATGCTTACAGGATCGGCACCTTGATAAGCATAGAAATCAGCATTGTTTACTTGCCATACATACGATAGGTCTACAGCATGACGATCAACACGGTAACCAATACCTGCGGTTACGTTGTACGAATCTTTGGTGTTGTAGTAATCCATATCGCAACGTACGTCGTTGCTGTAATAGTAGCGAATAGCGTCTTCTTTAAACGACGGCATGGTATAACCACCACCTATACGCAATGCTAAGGCATCGATAGGTTTAAATTCGGCACCAATGCGGAAAGCATGTGTATCGTTGTATGCATTTTTAGCAGCAGCATTCATAATAAGTTGGTCTGCTTTGAAACTGTCTTTTAGCACCATGCCTTGCGAATTGGTATATTGGTAGTCAAATCCAATAAAGCCAAATTTACCCAATACAAAACCAACACTACCCATAGCACTCAATGGGCTTTCTAGGTAGAATTGACCCTCACTAATGGGGGTTTTCTGAATATCATTCACGTTGTTTATTGGGTCTTTATAACTGATACTTGCCGATGCCCAATCTTGCATGTAATACCAGGTGGGTGTATGGAATGCACCCCCAATGCGCAACCAGTTAAGAGGACGCAAGATAAAACCTACTTTGTAGGCAAAACCGCAACCTTCCATGGTATAATTGGTGTGCAATGTATAGGCATTTCCGTCGTTAAAGATTTCTTGTTGACCTACTTGTTTGTGGTAGTACAAATAGTCGCAATTGAAAGACATACCCCAGTAGAAGATGTTTTCTACATTACCGCCAATACTCAAACTGTATTCGTCAGTTGCTCCGTACTCAGAAAATTGAGCATTGCTGCGTACGTTGCCACCACCAATTTTATCGTAATACGATAGGTAGTCGGTATCGCCTGCAGGGTCAATTAGGTATGAACGGAAACCTAGGATAGAGCGCCAACCCAAGTTAGGATTCTCGTAATCTGTATAGTCATCTCCTGTAAAGTTGCTAGGGTCTGTTCCATTGGTTTGGTTGGCAATAAACTGAGTAGCAGAACCTTGTTGATGAGCAGAGTAACGTCCCTCGCGTGAAAAGTTCTTTAGTCGGTTAAAACCAATGCCAAAGTTAAGAGAGATAAGTCCCTTTTCTTTGGGATTCAACCATGTTCCAATGTATGCTACGTTCGATAGGTTGGCAGAAATGTAGTTTGCAGGAGCTAAACTAGCCATGCTGGTATTGGTCCAGTGTATGTTTCCTGAAATAGTCAATTCGGAGCTACGGTATACACCAATACCTGCAGGGTTGTACGATACGGTGCTGGCGTCACCACCTAACGCACCCATGGCACCGCCTACGGCTACAAAGCGTGCGGTGCCATTTATTTCTGACGTAGATGCAATGGATGCATCGTAGAAATTCTGATTTTGTGCATATAACCCTGCGGTTAATCCAAAGAGTAGTATGCCAAGTAAGGTTTTTTTCATGTTTTATTTTTGTTCTATTAATCTTTTATCGACGCATGTGACCGCCAGAGCGTGCTCCGCCAGCAGGTCGGCTAGTTGCTTTTGTACTACCACCAGCATTAAAACTGCGGTTTCCTGTGTTGTAGCTACCGTTTGAACGGTTGCTGTGCGAACCACTACGTGTATTGGTTGTTTGACCTTGTGTACTAGAACTGTGTCTTTTTATAGTGGTATCTTGCGTTTTAGAGGTGCTACTGTTGTTACTTCTAGCGCTGCTACTGCTGTTGCTATTATTGCTGCTATAAGAGCGGTTGTTGGTAGAACTGCTGCTGTAGCTTCTGTTTGACGACGATGTATTGCGGTTGTCGTACGAGCGTTTTGTATCTGCCTGATTTCTGTTTTCAGCAGGTTTGCTACCTCCACCATTATAGCTTCTGTTGTTTGACGAATGATAATGACGATCGTTATTATCGTAATGTGGACGATCGGGACCATGGTGTGGTGGGTGGTGTGGTGGGTGGTGTGGAGGATAATATCCAGGATGATAACCAGGGTAGTAACCAGGATAATAACCAGGATAGTAACCAGGGTAAGGATGATACCAAGGATCGTACCAACCCCAATAACTGTGTGTATAATACCAAGGATCCCAAACGCTCCAGGTGTACCAAGGACTATACCAACTCCATCCCCAACCTAAATTGATGTTTACATCAACATTGGGTTCGTAGGTTTCTTCCTCTTCTTCGGCTTGAATGATGTACACGTACTGAGGGTCGTTAATGGTTACAGCCTCAGGATTATAGAATTTTAGAATCTCTTGGGTGTTCTCAAAATCTTCGTCTTCTATAATCACGGTAGTTCCCGTTTGTGTGCTTTGATTGCGACGGTTGTATTCATCTACGTCGCGAGTAGAACCATTGTTAATGACAATAGTGGTTCCTTTATTGTTTTTACTGCTAGACGAGGAGGTGTAATAGATGTCGTCGTATTGTCCAAATGCAAGTGCTGTTAGGCAGAATGTGCTCAAAAAAATAAGAATTCGTTTCATGGCGTCTGTATTTTTTGCATTATCTTTGCATAAAGATAAATCTTTACAAAGATAAGGATAAATTTTATCGGTTTGTGATATTTATTGTTAAATTGAAATGAAATACTTAAAAGTTACTGTCGATGTTTCTCAACTACCTGATTATGAGGTAGATGTTTTGGTGTATCAATTGGGTGAAATTGGGTTCGAATCGTTCGAAAATTTACCTAATTTGCTACATGCTTATATCCAACAGACGGAATTAGACCCAGAAAGTTTAATGCAATTGTTGCCAAATGGGTACGAAATAGAGGAAATGCCCGATAAAAATTGGAACGAGGAGTGGGAAAAACACTTTTTCCAACCCATTGTCATTGGCAATGAGTGTGTGATACACAGCACTTTTCATACCGATGTTCCTCAAGCTACTTACGATATTATTATCGATCCAAAAATGTCGTTTGGTACGGGTCATCATGCTACTACTGCCAATATGCTATCGTGGATTTTAGAGGACGATATGACGGGCAAACGCGTGTTGGATATGGGTTGCGGTACAGGTGTGTTGGGTATTTTGGCCAAGAAAAAAGGTGCAGCCTCGGTATTGGCTATCGATATTGATTCGTGGTGCTACGAGAATGCACAAGAAAGCGCGCAGTTAAACCAAACGGATATCGAAATTCAGTTAGGCGATGCCTCGTTGTTGAAAGGTAAAAACTTTGATATTGTATTGGCAAACATCAATCGCAACATTTTGTTGAACGATATGGCGGCGTATGTGGCAACTTTGTCGGCAGGAGGTGTACTTTATATGAGTGGTTTTTATACCGAAGATATCCCTGCTATTGATCAGTGTGCCAGTGATTTAGGTTTAACACAAGTAGGTGTTAAAGAACAAAATAACTGGGTGGCAGTAAAATTTGTAAAATAATTCGTCTCCAAATTTTCGTAATTCAATAAATTTGATTACTTTTGCACCGTCTTTGAGACAGATGGCGGGATAGCTCAGTTGGTTAGAGCGTCGGATTCATAACCCGGAGGTCACGAGTTCAACTCTCGTTCCCGCTACTAAAAAAAGCGAAGTTCATTATGAGCTTCGCTTTTTTATGCTTTCTTTTTGGGGAGTTTGCCTAGTTTCTTTTGGCGTTCCCATTCTGCTCGACGTTTTTCGTAGTCGGCGTATTGCTTTTCTAAATAGTTGTCGGCCATGTGGATGTTGATTAAATTAAAGGATAAAAGGTTCGCGAATGCGAACCTTTTATCGTGATCCCGGCGGGATTCGAACCCACGACCCACAGCTTAGAAGGCTGTTGCTCTATCCAGCTGAGCTACGAGACCATTATATCGAGCGCAAAGGTACGATATTTTTTTATATCCACAAAAAAAAGTAATGGCTTTGCATCGTCTAGAAGGGATAACCTACTGCAAAATGCAAGGCGGTGTCTTTTAAAATGTTCCACGATGGGGTGAAACGCCAGTTTTCGCCGGGTGCAGCACCTGGATCGTAGGCTTTTAGCCCCCAGTCCAAACGGACCACAAAGAAATCGAAGTTTAGGCGCAAACCAATGCCGTAACCCAAGGCGATTTGTTTGTAGAATTGATCCCATTTGAATTGTCCGCCTGCTTGTCCTTCGTCTGCCAATGTCCAGATATTTCCCGCATCAATAAAGGCTGCTAATTCCAATAGCCATACCAGTTTGGTACGGTATTCTACGTTCAAGTTCAAGTTGATATCGCCCGATTGTTTCATGTAGTCGATATCGGTACCAGCATTGTACGAACCAGGGCCTAACGAACGTGCCGACCAGCCCCTTACGCTGTTGGCGCCACCGCCGTAGTAACGTTTCTCAAAGGGCAAAATGCTCGAGTTGAGGTAGGGAACACCTACACCAAATCCAGCATGGTACACAATGGAGTTCTTTTCGTCTACAATCTGGTTGTAACTAAACGAAGCATCTACCTTGGCATATTGCGAGAATGGAATATTGCCCAGTAAATACGATCCATTTTCATCTTGTTTTGCTCCTGCTGCTACACAAATACCGTATAAAAGGTTGCCCCCAATCTCTGCAGAGGCGCGTATGTTGTAAGTGTCTTTGCTCTTGCCTGTCTGACCCGAATACGAAATGCCGTACGAAGAACTCATAATCATGTGGTCTTCGTAACTGTATTTTAACAATGAAGTACCAATGGTTTCCCTAAACGAGTCGGATATAAAGGGCAGGTAAACGTAATTAAAGTCTACTAGGTTGAGTGAGTGGTGTACCTTTTTGGTGGTTTGCCAGTTGTAGCGCATACCCGCACCGGCAATGATACGCGAGTATTCACTTCTAATTTGGTAGCTGAAGTTAACGTATACATCGGTGGTAGCGGTATTTTCCCATATAAACTCTTTCTTAACAAAGGGGAATAAAAAGGTGGGGAACTGCAATCCCGCCTCGGTACTGATATCCCAAATAGAGCGTGTGCCAATAAGCGATTCGTTAGCCCCTCTTATTTGGAATTTAAAGGTTTCACCTCCTCTAAAAATATTGTTGTGGTTGTAACCAAATTTGCCTGCGATACCAAAGTCGCCCTCGTTGTTGGTGCCCTCTAATTCAAAACTAAACGATTGGAGTTTGTCTGGGGTAACAATGATATTGCAATCTACTTGTTTGTAGCGTAGGGTGTCGTACAAAATATTGTTTTCAATCCCGTACATCAAACTGTCTTGTATATCGGTTTTAGGAATAACAACAATGCTGTCTTGTGTATCTTTATAGGAAATATTTAGGTACTTAAAGATGTGCATGCCCGATAAACGTGCGTAGGTTTGTTCGGTGTTTTTATCTTTGTATAGTTGTTTGCTTTCTATACCGGTGCAATTGTAAAGTGCAGATGGACGAACAAAGTTATCGTTGCAATAAATGTTCATTCCTTTGTAATTGTCCTTGTCAAGGCTATTAAAAATGGAATCGTTGGCGAGTTGATCAATGTTGTTGACAACGTAATAATTTACATTGTTAATGTAGTAGGGTTCGTGTTCAACTGTTTTAATGGTTTTGCCCGAAACTTTACGCATAGGACGTACCACCATTGATACGTTTACACCTTTATTGCCCACAGTAGTATCGGCAATAAAACCAATGTATTCTTTATCAAAGTTGATGTATCCGTTATTGCGCAATAGTTTGTTAAGGCGTTGTCGTTCCAATTCTAGGTTGTCAATGCTGAATAAATCACCTTGTTTGATGAGCGAATTGACTGTATCTGTTTTTATGATGGAATCAATTTCGGCATTTTTGATGCGGTAACTGAGTTTTTTGATACGATAAGGTTCGTTGCTGGTAATGTGATACGAAACTTTGGCTTTCTTCTTTTTGAATTCGGTTTCGGTCGTTACCGTAGCATTTAGGTATCCCTTGTTGCGCATTACCTTTTGCAATTCGTTGGCAGAAGATTGGGTGGCAATGGAATCGTAAATAATGGGGGCATCGCCAATTTTTTGCAAAAATCGGTTAATCCATTGGGTGGTATCGGGACTCGATAAACTATACAATCCCAAATTGAAGTTGATAAAATTAAATAGTTTGGGATTGGGACGTTGACGAAGGTAGATGCTAAAGTCAGTATCGTTGAGCGCCTTATTGTCTGTTGTAATTTTTACCTTATCGAGTAGATAACTACCATCGGGTACGTATTTTGTTACCTTACACGCTGTAAACAACATAAGGGAACAAAATAGAATGGAAATAAACTTTCTTAGTTTTGGCATGTATCTACACAATTTTGCACAAATTTAGCATAAAAATCAATTTCTTTTGTAACTTCGTGAAAATATTTACAAATAACATAAAAATGGCATTGTCTAAGGCAAAAATTAAGTGGGTTCAACAGCTATCGGCTAAGAAATTCAGGAAACAATTGGGGTTGTTTGTGGCAGAAGGCGATAAAATGGTGGCAGAAATGCTCGCTACTTTTGTGTGCAAAACCTTGTTTTATACAGATGCCTATACTGGTCCGATACAAGGGGGCGAAACCATCGAGGTGTCGTACGATGAGTTGTGCAAGATAAGTCGTTTGGAAACGCCTCAACACGTGTTGGCCGTATTTGAATTGCCTCAATATACCCTTCAAGCATCCCATTTGAAGGATCAATTGGTGATAGCCTTAGATGGCATACAAGATGCTGGAAATTTAGGTACCATTGTACGATTGGCAGATTGGTTTGGGGTAGAGCATATCTTGTGTTCTCATGGCACAGTAGATGTTTATAATCCTAAAGTAGTACAAGCTACTATGGGTGCCTTGGCACGTGTAAAAGTACATTATGTAGATTTGCCTGCTTTGTTACAAACGCTGTCGATGCCAATTTATGTTACGGCATTGGACGGTGAAAATTTATATCAAACCACGTTGTCGGATGCGGGGGTAGTGGTGATGGGTAACGAGGGGAATGGTGTGTCGGACCCTGTAAAGGCCATAGCAACCCACTCGTTATTGATTCCGAACTTTCCAGTTGGGCGGATTACTTCCGAGTCGCTCAATGTAGGGGTAGCGACGGCTGTCTTTTGTGCGGAGTTCCGACGCAGGCAATTGTAGGTAATAGGTATATTCTTGGTAGGAATGCCAAAGCGTATCTGTTGGCGCTACAACTCCATAATATTTCCAAACAGAAGCAGCGTATGGATCGTAAAATTCGTACATGCCACTCTTGATGCGTTGCATTTCATCGTCAAAGTTCTTGCGCACCTTTGCGTACATTTCGATGTACTCATTGTAATGGTTTTCGTACCATTCCAATGCTTCGTCAAACTGACTAGCGGTTACGTTATGTTCTTCAAACAACTGGTTGTAGTAGATGGCTGCTTCATTGCTTTTGATGTATTTATTGTTAACCATGCTTTCCAAGAAATGCAATTCGGTTAAAAAAACAGCCAAACTATCCGAGTTTTGCAACGGATTTATTGTGTCTTTGGGTTGATTGCATGCCACTAGGAACAGCACGAAGCAGATGAGTATGTTACTGCTCTTTTTCATTTCGATTGAAAAAACTTTCGTAGAGTATCAACAATCCAACCCCAACGCAAATGGCAACGTCTGCTAGGTTAAATACTGGTGCAAAGAATACAAAGGGGTCTCCTCCTATGTATGGTATCCAATCCCAATAGTGTCCTTCTATTAATGGGAAATAGAACATGTCTACTACTTTGCCGTAGAAATAGGGTGCGTAGTCAAAAATTTGTCCGTAAAAAACACAGTCAATAATATTGCCAAAAGCACCGGCAAAGATCAAGGAAGTGCTGGTAATGAGTAGATTACTTTCTTTCTTTTTGATGCAGTGTACAATGTAAACCACTAGGGCGATAGACGCAAGGATGCGGAACAGGGTAAGGTAAATTTTATCGCCAAACGACATGCCAAAGGCCATGCCGTTGTTTTCGACAAACACCAATCGGAAGAACGAGGTAATGTACAATTCTTCGCCCAAATAGAACGAAGTCTTTACCCAAATCTTAATGATTTGGTCTAAGAGTAGGATAAAAAAAACAAGTGAGGCGCTAAAAAGCGCCTTCTTGGTAATAGTTTGCATCATGTAATTATTTACTTCCTTTTGCTTCTATACTTAAAGTAGTATGTGGAACGGCACGTAAACGTTCTTTGGGAATCAGTTTGCCCGTTTCTCTACAAATTCCGTAGGTTTTGTTTTCGATGCGAATCAATGCCGCTTGCAAGTTTTGAATAAACTTCATTTGGCGTTGTGCCAAGCGTGCCGATTCTTCTTTCATAGAGGTGGTAGCCCCTTCTTCCAAAACCTTAAAGGTAGGCGATGTATCCGATACGTCGTTGCCTGTCGAATTGTCTAAAGCACACTTTAATACGTCGTAATCTTTATAGGCTTGGTCTAACTTCTCCTGAATGATTACACGGAATTCTTCTAACTCTGCATCCGAATATCTAGTCTTCTCTGCCATAGCGCATAGTATTTAAAAGGTTAACGATATGCGAATATAACAATAAAAAACCAATATTCCTATTTGCCGAACTACTTTTTACGATAATTAAATTTTTTCAATTTGGATGAATACAGGTGTACCGTCCAAATCTACTTCGGTTGCATTGCTTAATTGGTTGGTTAAGAATAGGTTGTTAGCCAATACTTGCGATGAAATGTAAGCTTTGTGTTCGGCAATAGCTTGGTTGATGCTATCGCTTGCCGACAACGATAAGTTGATACGGTCTGTAATTTCCAATCCGCTGCTTTTGCGTAAGTTTTGAATACGGTTTACCAATTCGCGTGCAATACCTTCGCTAATCAATTCGTCGGTTAGGGTAATGTCTAGGGCAATGGTAATGTTGCCGTCGTTGGCTACCGACCAGCCTGGAATGTCTTCCGAGAAGATGGTAACGTCGTCTGTACTTACCACAATGGCTTGTTCGTTGATGGTAAAGGTGTAATCACCTGCTTTTTCAAATTGGGCAATGGCTTCTTGTTCCATGTTTTGAAGGGCAGCTGCCACTTGTTTCATGTCTTTACCGCATTTAGGTCCTAACTTTTTAAAGTCGGGTTTGATGCGTTTTACCAAAATGCCGTTCGAACCGTCTACCAACTTGATGTCTTTTACGTTTACCTCGCTCATCACAATGTCTTTGATGCTGTTGATGTAACCATCGGTGGTAGCATCAATGCTAGGAATCATGATGTGGCTTAAGGGTTGACGTACTTTTAGGCTTTCTTTTTTACGCAAGGCCAATACCAACGAGGTAATGCGTTGAGCAATGTCCATGCGTGCTTCCAATTCGGGTTGAATCAACGCTTGGTTGTAGGTTGGGAACAAGGTCAAGTGAACCGAAACTTTGCTGTTGCGGCCAGTTGCTTGGTTCAAATCGCAGAACAAACGGTCTGCGTAGAATGGAGCGATAGGCGCCATTAGGCGGGCTACGGTATCCAAGCAGGTATAAAGGGTTTGGTAAGCCGATAGTTTGTCGGTGGTCATTTCGCCTGCCCAGTAGCGTTTGCGGTTTAGACGCACGTACCAATTACTCAAGTTTTCCGATACAAAGTCGGCAATAGCACGGCCTGCGCGGGTAGGTTCGTAAGCTGCAAGGCTTTCGTCTACTTCTTTGATCAAGCTGTTTAGCAACGAAATAATCCAACGGTCAATTTCGGGACGTTCGTTCATAGGCACTTCGTCTTGGCTGTAATCAAAGCCATCTACGTTAGCGTATAGTGCAAAGAACGAATAGGTGTTGTATAAAGTACCAAAGAATTTGCGCGACACTTCTTCTACACCCTCGCGGTCAAATTTAAGGTTGTCCCATGGTGCTGAGTTGGTCATCATGTACCAACGTACAGGGTCTGCACCGTATTTTTCGATGGCTTCGAATGGGTCTACCGAGTTGCCCAAACGTTTTGACATCTTGTTGCCGTTTTTGTCCAATACCAAACCGTTAGAAATAACGTTTTTGAAGGCAACTGATCCTTTAACCATGGTAGAAATGGCGTGTAAGGTAAAGAACCAGCCACGGGTTTGGTCTACCCCTTCGTTGATAAAGTCGGCAGGGAAGAAGGTTTGGTTGTCTATCATTTCTTTGTTTTCGAAAGGATAGTGCAATTGTGCGTAAGGCATGGCACCCGAGTCAAACCAAACGTCAATTAGGTCGGTTTCGCGGTACATGGGTTTGCCGTCTTTCGATACCAATACAATGTTATCTACGTATGGACGGTGCAAGTCGATGTTTTGAACGCTGTAGTTTTCGGCCGAGTAATCGCCCACTTTAAAGTTTTTAAATGGGTTTTCGGTCATTACACCAGCAACGATGGCTTTTTCAATTTCTTCCATCAATTCGGCAATTGAACCGATGCAAATTTCTTCTTTGCCATCGTCGGTGCGCCAAATAGGCAATGGAGTACCCCAGTAACGGCTACGCGATAGGTTCCAGTCTTGTAGGTTTTCCAACCATTTGCCAAAACGCCCCGTACCGGTAGATTGAGGTTTCCAGTTGATGGTTTTGTTTAGTTCTACCATTTGTTCGCGGCAAGCAGTAGAACGGATAAACCAGCTATCCAATGGGTAGTACAACACAGGTTTGTCGGTACGCCAGCAGTGTGGATAGTTGTGGGTGTGTTTTTCAATTTTAAAGGCCAAACCTTGTTGTTTTAGCATCATGCAAAGCGCAATGTCCAAGGTTTCGTCTTTGTCGGTTAGGGTAGGATCGTAGGCATTTTTTACAAATTTTCCTGCGTATGGAGCGTATGCCTCTACGTTTACGTATTTAGCTACGTAATCGGCATCCAAATCTTCTAGTAAGTAATATTTACCTTGCAAATCGACGGTAGGACGTAGGTTGCCGTTTTTGTCCATCACTTGCATAGGAGGAATACCAGCCGCTTTGGCTACACGGGCGTCATCGGCACCAAAGGTAGGTGCAATGTGAACAATACCGGTACCGTCTTCGGTGGTAACGTAATCGCCCAAAATAACACGGAAACCGCCTTCGCCCATAGGAGTAAAGAATGGAATAAGGGGCTCGTATTCCATGCCTTCCAAGGTGCTTCCTTTAAAGGTTTCGGTGGGTTTTTCTTGGCCTTTAAAATAGCTATCGAACAAATCGGCAGCCAAAATAACCTCAATATCTTGTCCGGTATAGGGGTTTTGGGTAGCATAGCGTACGTAGTCGATGTTAGGACCTACGCACAATGCAGTATTAGAAGTAAGGGTCCAAGGAGTAGTGGTCCATGCCAAAAGGTATAGATTTTCTTGTCCTTTTACCTTGAATTGAGCAGTAACGGTGGTGTCTTTTACATCGCGGTAGCAACCGGGTTGGTTCAACTCGTGTGAGCTCAAACCACTACCAGCAGCGGGCGAGTAGGGTTGGATGGTGTAACCTTTGTACAACAATCCTTTTTTGTACAATTCTTTTAGCAACCACCACAAACTTTCAATGTAGCTGTTTTCGTAGGTAATGTAAGGGTTCTCCATGTCAATCCAGTAACCCATTTTTTGGGTCAAACCTTCCCATTCTTTGGTGTATTTCATTACCTCTTTGCGGCAGGTAGCGTTGTATTCTTCTACCGAAATGGTTTTACCAATGTCTTCTTTGGTAATGCCCAATGCTTTTTCTACGCCCAACTCTACAGGCAAACCATGGGTGTCCCAACCGGCTTTGCGGTTTACTTTAAAACCTTTCATGGTTTTGTAGCGCAAGAACAAGTCTTTAATAGAACGTGCCATTACGTGGTGAATACCAGGCATACCATTGGCCGAAGGAGGACCTTCGTAAAACACAAAAGTAGGGCATCCTTCGCGTGTTTCGATGCTTTGTTTAAAAACGTTGTTTTTATCCCATTCGGCTTGTACTTCTTTGCAAGTAGCCGA
>CAJGDW010000036.1 GCA_904502115.1 Paludibacteraceae bacterium
AATCTGACGACATTTGGTGGAGGTCGGAAATAGATTTATATGTGCAAAAACGTTAAGCAAAATGTGTTGTTTGAGCGAAGCGAGTTCACATTTTGTAGTTTTTGTATGTGAAAATCCCGACCGAAAACCAAGTCGGAAGATGAAGCGCCGAAACGAAGAGGCAGTGGTTCGGGCCCTTTTTCCCTTCGGTCAACAACACGTCGACAAGCTCAGGGACCGAAAGGGAGTGACGAGCGACGATTGACAAGAAATTTTATTAACAAAACAGAAAGAAATGGCATTTTTTTACTACATTTGCATGAAGTGAACAGTCATCTTAATTATTAATCTAAAAAACCAAAAATTATGGCAGAACAAGAAAAGAAAGAAGCAAAAGTATTGCCCAATGCAGAAAAATTAAAAGCCTTGCAATTGGCAATTGACAAAATTGAAAAAGACCACGGTAAAGGTACCATTATGAAGTTGGGCGACAACAAAGTAGTGGACGTGCCTGTTATTTCAACAGGATCGGTGGGGCTAAATATCGCACTAGGCGTGGGCGGTTTTCCACGTGGCAGGGTCATTGAAATTTATGGTCCCGAATCGTCTGGTAAAACTACCTTGGCCATTCATGCCATTGCCGAAGCACAAAAAGCCGGTGGCATTGCAGCCATTATCGACGCCGAACACGCATTTGACCGTTTCTATGCCGAAAAACTAGGCGTAGACATCGACAACCTATTTATTTCGCAACCCGATGACGGCGAACAAGCGCTCGAAATTGCCGACCAATTGATCCGCTCGTCTGCAATCGACATCATTGTCATTGACTCGGTAGCGGCACTTACCCCTAAAGCCGAAATTGAGGGCGACATGGGCGACAACAAGGTAGGTTTGCAAGCGCGTTTGATGTCGCAAGCTTTGCGTAAGCTAACCGCTAACATTAACCGCACCAATACTTGTTGTATTTTCATCAACCAATTGCGCGAAAAAATTGGTGTTATGTTTGGCAACCCTGAAACTACCACCGGTGGTAATGCACTTAAATTTTACGCATCCATTCGTTTGGACATCCGTCGTACTGGTCAAATTAAAGATGGCGACGAGGTAATTGGTAACCAAACCCGCGTAAAAATTGTGAAAAACAAGGTGGCGCCTCCATTCCGCAAAGCCGAATTTGACATCATGTTTGGCGAAGGTATTTCGCGCATTGGCGAAATCATCGACTTGGGTGTTGAAATGGGCATCATCAAGAAAAGCGGTTCGTGGTTTAGCTATGGCGAAACCAAATTGGCACAAGGTAGAGATGCTGTTAAACGCTTGTTGGCAGACAACCCCGAATTGAGTGCCGAACTGGAAGGAAAAATCATGAATTCGATAAACGAATCGGCAGAATAAAACAACCAGAGGCATCTTGGCATAAAAGGTGCCTCTCTATTTAATTTCCTATGTACAACAAAAATTTTAAACGCAACCACACTCCACGCAAAAACGACGAGGGGCAAAACAAAATGATTTTTGGCATCCGTGCCATCATTGAAGCCATCGAGGCCGAACACGAAATTGACAAAATCTTTCTAAAAAAGGACATCCAAAGTGAATTGGCACAAGAACTTTTTGCTGCGGTAAAAGGCAGAAACATCCCTGTGCTACGTGTTCCTGTTGAAAAAATTGATAGAATCACCAATAAAAACCATCAAGGTGCCATCGCTTTTATTTCTCCTGTGGCTTACCAACGCATCACACACCTTATTCCACAACTTTACGAGGATGCCAAATGCCCCTTTATTGTGGTGTTAGACGGTGTAACCGATGTTAGAAACTTTGGTGCCATTGCACGTACCTGCGAATGTGCCGGCGTGGATGCCATTATGATACCTCAGCTGGGCAGCGCCAGCATCAATGCTGATGCCATCAAAACATCGGCAGGGGCGCTTCTTTCGCTTCCTGTGTGCCGCGAGCACAACCTTGCCGCCATGGTCAACTACCTAAAAGATTGCGGATTGCGTATTTTTGCAGCTTCTGAGAAGGCAACCCAAACGTATACCGAAGCAGACTATGCAGGCCCCATTGCCATTGTTATGGGTGCAGAAGACGTGGGTATTTCGCCCGAAATCATGGCGCTTTGCGACGAGCACGTAAGTATTCCTATTAACGGCAATATTTCGTCGCTTAACGTATCGGTAGCGGCTGGGATTTTAATCTACGAAGCGATTAAGGGAAGATGAACGTACTATACGAAGACAATCATATCATTGTTGTAAACAAGGCGAGCGGCGAGATTGTGCAGGGGGATAAAACCGGCGATACACCGTTGGTAGAGACGGTGCGAGCATACATCAAAGAAAAGTACAACAAGCCTGGCAACGTTTTTTGCGGGCTGACGCATCGCTTGGACCGCCCTGTAAGCGGCGTGGTTATCTTTGCCAAAACCAGCAAGGCTTTGGAGCGCATCAACAACATGCTCAAGGAACACGAAATCAAGAAAACCTATTGGGCCATTGTTAAAAATCCGCCCAAACAAAGCGAGGGCACCTTGGTTAACTACTTGGTACGCAACGAAAAACAAAACAAATCGTACGCTTATACCACCGAAAAGCCCAACTCCAAACGCGCCGAACTGAACTACAAGGTAATTGGCAAATCGGACCGATATACCTTGCTAGAGGTAAACCTCATTACGGGCAGACACCACCAAATACGATGCCAATTGGCAGCCATGGGTTGCCCCATTAAAGGCGACCTAAAATACGGTTTTGATCGTTCCAACCCCGACGGCAGCATCAGCCTACATGCCCGCAGCGTAGAGTTCATCCACCCTGTTTCCAAAGAACTCATCCACGTACAAGCCCCCACCCCACAAGACACACTGTGGAAAGCATTGCAATAACTGGCATCTACCAATAAAATAAAATCGGTTGGCTCGCATGAGTCAACCGATTTTATTTATAGATTATGGCCCTTCGACTTCGCTCAGGGACCGATGAAAACTCATCCCTATTTGTTAAACAAATCCTTAATGCTGCCAAGTGAGCTAAGCATGGAAGAAGCTTCGTAAGGCAAATAAACGGTTTTGTTGTCTTTGCCCGATACCATTTCTTTTAGGCCGTCGATGTATTTAATGGCCAATAAGTATTGTACAGGATCGGAACCCTTAGCGGCAACAGCAGCCGATATTTGGGCGATGGCTTTGGCTTCGGCTTCGGCTTGCAAAATTTGGGCTTCTGCTTGTCCTTGCGCTTTTAAGATACGGGCTTGTTTTTCTGCCTCTGCAGCATTGATTTCCGATGCTTTTTCACCTTCCGACTTAAGGATGGCCGATTGTTTTTCACCCTCGGCTTTCAAAATTTCAGCACGACGGTCGCGTTCGGCTTGCATCTGTTTTTCCATAGCAAAACGGATGCTTTCCGGAGGTGTAATATCTTGTAATTCAACACGATTTACTTTAACGCCCCATTTATTGGTAGCATCGTCCAATACACTACGCAGTTTAGAGTTGATGGTATCGCGCGAAGTCAAGGTTTCATCCAACTCCATTTCGCCTACCACATTACGCAAAGTAGTTTGGGTTAGTTTCTCAATAGCCATGGGCAAGTTTTTGATTTCATACACCGATTTAATAGGGTCTACAATTTGAAAATACAACAAGGCATTGATTTCGGTCATAACGTTGTCTTTGGTAATAACGCTTTGCTTATCAAAATCATACACTTGTTCGCGCAAATCGATGCGACTCACCATGTGTAAAGTGCCAGTGTTCATACGAGCAATGGTTTGTTTGGGACGCTCTACAATGGGTAGAATGATATTAATACCCGCTTGTAACGTACGATGATAACGTCCCAAGCGTTCTACAATCATGGTTTCTGATTGCGATACAATCTTAATGCCATTTAGCACATAGATAATGACCAAAGCGGCCACTGCTATTAAAAAAGTAGATAATGGTGTCATATTTATTGGTTAATTGGTGATTCTATTGACGAACAACGGTTAACACAAGACTATCTTGTTTGATAACGGCAACATTGGTTCCAACAGGAATAACCTCGTCTGTTTCGATAACGGCTTTCCAATCATCGCCATTGACGGCAACCCTACCAGTATGCAGAGCAGGATTGATTTCTTCGGTTACCACTCCATTCATACCCACAATCGCTTCTGCATTCATGGGCACATATTGTTGTTTCTTGGTGATGTATTTTTTTGCCAAAGGTTTGATAATTGCTAAGGCCAACAAAGAACCCGCAGCAAAAGCCATCATTTGCCAATTAAAAGAATATCCACAATAGGCCACGACAGCGCCAGCAAGCGTTCCTATCGCAAAACAAACCATACCAAAACCAGCGGTCAGTATTTCTATAATAACCAATACGGCGGCAAAAAGAAGCCAATAGTGATAAAGTTCCATATACTTTTTTGTTGATACGTCTAACAAAAATACTAAATAATTTACTCAAAACGCATTTTAACGAATATTTTTGCATTTATTGACAATCTTTTGTACTTTTGCCTGATATATGTCAACAAAACAGCCTATGAAAAAATCTTACACTCAATAAACCTATACTATTGTATATCAACCTTATTATCAAATAAAAAACCATGAATCTAAAAAAAGTATTAATCTTCACATTCACCCTGATTACTATTATGACAGCAACTGCTCAGTCTCCACAAAAATACAATTCGTTCAACGAATATCCCGAATACAAAGGGAACGACTTAGAATACGTTTATTCTCCCAAACAAACCACCTTTAAACTTTGGTCGCCAGAAGCGGACAGCGTGCAGTTACACCTTTATGCCGAAGGTTTGGGCGGCGAACGCCTCAATACCAAAATGATGGATTATGTAGGCGATGGTGTATGGGCTACTACCATTAACGGAGACCTAAAAGGCAAATTTTACACTTTCCAAGTATTACACGAAGGCCAATGGTTAATGGAAACCGTAGGCGGATATGCTAAAGCCGTTGGTGTCAATGCATTGCGTGGTGCCATTATTGATATGGCTGACACCAATCCAGAAGGTTGGGAAAACGATGTAAGACCTGCTCAAAAGAACTTTACCGACATTATTTTGTACGAAGTACACGTACGCGACTTTTCGGTATCGCCTAATTCGGGCATGAAAAACAAAGGTAAATTCTTGGCTTTCACCGAGAAAGGAACTAAAAACAGCCACGGTCAAGCAACCGGTTTAGACCACTTGAAAGAGTTGGGCGTAACCCACGTACACTTGTTGCCTGTTTTTGACTTTGCATCGATCGACGAAACCAAACTAGAAGAAAACAAATACAACTGGGGTTACGAACCTGCTAACTTTAACGTACCCGAAGGCAGCTATTCTACCAACCCTTACGATCCTATTTCTCGTATCAAAGAATTCAAACAATTGGTACAAACCTTGCACGAAAACGGCATTCGTGTTATTATGGACGTGGTTTACAACCACACCCGTGCGGTAGAATGGTCGTGTTTCACCCACACCGTTCCTGGTTACTACTACCGCCAAAACCCCGACGGCAGCTACGCCAACGCTTCGGGTTGCGGCAACGAAACCGCATCAGAACGTGCCATGGTACGTCGATACATTGTTGAATCGTTGGAATACTGGGCAAAAGAATACCACATTGACGGCTTCCGTTTTGACCTTATGGCCATTCACGATATTGAAACCATGAACTTGATTCGTGAACGCTTAACCGCTATCGACCCTACATTGTTCATTTACGGCGAAGGTTGGGCTGCCAGCCAAGTAGCAATTCCATACGAACAAACCGCTGCTAAACAACACGTAAACAGAATGCCTGGTATTGCCGTATTTAGCGACGACTTGCGCGACGGTTTGCGCGGTGGTTGGGCAGACGCCAAAGTGCCTGGCTTTGCTTGCGGCACACAAGGCTTTGACGAAACCATTAAATTTGGCGCAGTAGCCGCTACCCAACACGATAGCATTCACTACGGATTGGTAAACTACTCGAACAATCCTTACGCGGCACAACCATCGCAAGTAATTAACTACGTATCGTGCCACGACGATATGTGTTTGAACGACAAAATTGCTTACTCGGCTCCTTACGGAAGTTCTCCACAAGAAATGCGTCGTTACAACCGTTTGGCACAAAGCGTTATTTTCTTGTCACAAGGGGTTCCTTTCATCTATGCTGGCGAAGAAATTATGCGTAACAAACAAGGCGTTCACAACACCTATCAATCGCCCGACAGCATTAACCAAATTAACTGGGACTTCAAATACAAAGAAGAACCCATGTTTAACTATTACAAAGGTTTGATTGCCTTGCGCAACGCACACCCTGCCTTTAGAATGCCAACTACCGAGATGTTGCAACAAAACTTGCATTTCTTGTACACCGGTCAAGCTTGCGTAGTGGCATACACCATCGAAAATAACGCTAACGGCGATAGTTGGAACCGCATTTTGGTGGTACACAACGGCAATCGTCACGCCATCAACTTGGATATTCCACAAGACAACTGGACTGTAGCATGCAACGGCGAAGAAGTACGTTTAAACGGCATATTTAACTGGAACAAAAATTACTTACCCGTACCCGCATCGTCTACCATGGTGCTTTATAAGAAATAAGTTCGCTACGCTCACGGTGAATCGGCGAATTTTGCGAGTAAGTGAGAGCAGAAGCAATGCGGTCACTGAGCCTGTCGAAGTGCCCAGCATTGATTATGCCGAGCGGGAGCAAAATCATGAGGGCGAAGCCCGAATAATCGACTTTCGACTTTCGACTTTTGACAATTAATTTCATGACCACACATCAACTTTGCGACATATTAAACGAATTTGCCCCACTATCGTTACAAGATAGTTGGGACAATTCGGGATTGCAAATTGATAACAACAATGCCGAAGTAACAGGCGTGCTTGTTTGCTTTGACATCACCGAAAAAAGCTTGCAAGAAGCCATCGATAAACATTGCAACGTGATTGTTGCGCATCATCCATTGCTATTTCACGGATTGAAACAAATTGGAAACGATGCCTATATTGAACGTTGTGTTCGCATGGCCATTGTACACAACATTGCCATTTATTGCAACCACACCCCACTCGACAAGGTACAAGATGGCATCAGTTGGAAATTGGGCGAAAAACTAGGCTTGCAAAACCTTACTTACCTGCAAACCGACGGCATCGCATCGTACGGAACAATGGGTGAATTTAGCACCCCACTCAGCGAGAAAGAATTTATCAACTTGCTAAAAAGCACCTTTGGTTTAACCTATGTACGCTGCTCCGAACCGCTTAACAAAGCAATCAGCAAGGTGGCACTATGCGGCGGAAGTGGTGCTTTTTTGATAGACGATGCCCTAACAGCAGGAGCCGATGCCTTTGTATGTGGCGACATCAAGCACCACGAATTTTACAAAGCAGAACAAAAAATCCTCTTGGCCGACATTGGGCATTTTGAATCGGAAATTGCTACAAAAGAGATTTTTTTTAGCATACTTTCAAAAAAAATACCTACCTTTGTCGTTCACTTGTCAGAAAATGACAAAAGTCCTATTTATTGTTTTTAAAACTTACTCTATATGGCAGAAAAGAAAGTAGAAACTACTGAGATTTCGGTAGAAGAAAGACTAAAAGCACTTTACAAATTGCAAACCATTATGTCTGAAATAGACAAGTATACCATTTTGCGTGGTGAACTTCCTGGCGAAGTACAAGACTTGGAAGACGAAATTGTAGGTTTGCAAACCCGTATGCAAAACTACGAAACTGAAATCGCAGATTTGAAGAAAAACATCGTAGCTTACAACGAAGTAATTGCTACCTCTACTGCTAACCGCGCTCGTTACCAAGAACAATTGAACAACGTACGCAACAACCACGAATTTGACCACCTTACCAAAGAGGTAGAATTCGAATCGCTAGAAATTGAAGCGAAAGAAAAGAAAATTCGTGAATGCAACATTGCTATTGAACGCAAAAAAGAAGAGCAAGAAAAAACAGCTGCTATCATCGAAGAAAAAAATAGCATTCTAGCTGAAAAGAAAGAAGAATTGGACAGCATCATTGTTGAAACCAAACAAGAAGTGGAACGTCTTCGCGAAGAAGCTAAAACTGTAGAGACCTTGATTGAACCTCGTTTGTTGCAAGCTTTCAAACGCATTCGTAAAAATGCACGCAACGGTTTGGCTGTTGTTTACATTGAACGTGATGCTTGTGGTGGTTGCTTCAACAAAATCCCTGCTCAACGTCAATTGGATATCCGTTTGCGCAAAAAAATCATCGTTTGCGAACACTGCGGACGTATCTTGGTTGACCCTGAATTGGCAGGTGTTACTGAATAAGCCATACGCATTACCTCATAAAAAATGACCAAGACTTATCTTGGTCTTTTTTTTATGGGACAACCCCTGCTGGGTTGGGATGTGGAGGGTTTGAGAATGGAAACACCAGACCTTAGACCTTAGACTTTAGACTATGGACCATATCCTGGGCTGCCGTATTGGACGCGACGCTAGTACCCAAGGTTTGCGCCATCTGTTCGTAATCGTTTAATATGCGCTTTCTATAATCGGCATCGTTTAGCAAACAGCGCAACTCACTGGCCAACGATTGTGCATGAAAGTGATGGCCTAACAGCTCTTTTACCACTTCTTTTTGAGCGATGATGTTCACCAACGAAACCAACGGGATTTTAACCAACAAACGCAAAAGCGGCATGGCAATGCGCGAGGCTGTTATCTGGTAACACACCACTTGGGGCAAGCGAAATAGCCCTGTTTCGAGTGTAGCCGTTCCCGAATTAATAGCGCCTACCGTTGCATATTGAAGCAAGGGATAAGTTTGATCAAAGACCAATTTGATAGGCGAAGGCACATCTTTGTACAACGAAGGTGAAACGGCCGATGTAGCCGCCAACACCCATTGAACATCGCCAAAAGCAGCAAAATCCAGTTTGGCAAAAACCCGCAAACTTGATTTAACCTCTTGTACTCTACTGCCAGGCAAAAGGGCTACAATGGGCTTATCGGTTAAGTTATTTTGTTGCAAAAACGCTTGACGCGTAGGCAAACTATCTTGCGCCATACGAACGGTTTGCACCGATGGATTGCCAACATAAACAGCCTCTACTCCATGTTTGGCATAAAAGTCTACTTCAAAAGGGAATATGGCATAGATGCGATCTACGTACTTTTTGATTTGATGGATACGTTTTTCTTTCCATGCCCATATTTTGGGTGGAATATAATAGTAAACGGGTAACTTCAATACCGTTTTGACATACTGAGCTATTTTTAAATTGAACCCAGGATAATCTACCAGGATAACAGCATCGGGGTTATATGCGGCAATATCTTCTTTGCAATGTTTAATGTTACGCAAAATAGCTGGCAAATGCGTTAGTACACGCAAAAAGCCCATTACGGCTGTATCGCGGTAATGACGCACCAACACCCCGCCCGCTGCCTGCATTTTATCGCCACCGTAGTAACGAAAATCGGCATCCAGATCTTGTGCTTTGAGCGAATGCATCAGATTGGCTGCATGCATATCGCCCGATGGTTCGCCGGCTATTAAATAATATCGCATATTAGGTAAACAAATAGAACAACATGCATAGGTAGGGAGCTAATCCCAATACTCCCCCCCTACAAAAACTAAAACTATCTGTTTTGTAGGCCCAAAACAAGAAAACTAAGTCGGGCAACATGCAAAACAACAAATATTGCATAAAAACAGGAGCATGCAACCAGGTATAGACCTCGCTAATGGGCGTATGGGAAACAGCCGTCCAGGTTGCCAAGAAGGTCAATAAGGGCAATACAAAACAAATCAGTAACCCTATCCAGATTTTATTTAATTTCTTCATTCCAGTGCGATAATTTTTGTACGGTTGGATAATGCGTAAAATCAACCTGACAAGGCACGATGGCCACATAACCGTGGTCCATGGCATATTGATCGGTATCAACGGCATCGGGTTCCAGGTTAATAAACTCGCCCGTTAACCAATAGTAATTGTTACCACCAGGGTCTTGGCGGCATACAAAACGTTCGTTCCATCTGCCATAGCATTGACGGCACACGCGCATGCCTTTGAGTTGCTCGCCCAATGGGATGTTTACATTAAGGCAAATATCTTTGGGAAGACCTTCTTTGAGTACCTTCTCGGTAATGCGCACGGCATAACGAACCGCTTCCGAAAAATCGGCACGAGGGTCGTGACTGTCGAGCGAAAAACCAATGGCAGGTATGCCCTCGGTACAGCCTTCAAACACCGCACCCATGGTACCCGAATACAGCACATTGATGGCCGAATTGGTACCGTGATTGATGCCCGCCAAAATAAGGTCGGGTTGGCGATCCAAAATGGTGTACAAGGCAAGCTTTACACAGTCGCAAGGTGTTCCGTTGCAACGGTACATTTGCAAACCGTCTTTCTCCAAGTGCTTCCAAAAACGCAAATGGGTATTTACAGTAATAGCACTTGACTGTGCCGAACGAGGGCCGTCAGGTGCTACTACCACAATATCGCCCAAAGGACGAACCGCATCTACTAGCGAGTGAATTCCTCTTGCTTCGATGCCGTCGTCATTGGTAATTAAAATAAGTGGTCTTTTCATTGAATATTGTTTTGTTTCAATACATCAACGGCAGCTTCTAGGTTATCGGGACGGATAGCCACGCTCGCCGTATCGCCTTCCGAAAAGGCGTACATATACTCGATGTAAATATTAGCAGCTGCCAACAAATCCAACACAGCATACAACGAACCAGGGGTATTGTCTACGTGCAAGGTCAAAACATCGGTCACCTTAACGGCAAAACCGTTTTCCTTTAAAATTTGATAGGCTTTATCGGTATCCGATACCAATACGCGTAAAATACCAAAATCGGTGTTATCGGCAATGCTAAAAGCTTTCATATTGATAGACGACTCGGACAAAATTTTTGCCACATCGTTTAGTCGACCCGTTTTGTTTTCCAAAAAGATGGATAATTGTTTGGTTGTCATAAGTCTATCTGTTTAAAGGTTATTGAAATTTACGTTTATCCAACACACGTTTGGCTTTGCCTTGGCTGCGTTCAATAGAACGAGGTTCTGACAAAATAATGTTAGGCGATATGCCGATAACGCTTTGTAATTTGCTCACTACTTTCTTTTGCAACTTAATCATACCCTTCATATCGTCGGTGTAGTATTGTTCTTTTACCTCTACTTGGATATCGAAGGTATCGGTATTGTTGACACGATCCACCGTGATAAAGAAGTGAGGTTCTACCTCTTCCATTTCGCAAAGAACGGCTTCTACTTGCGATGGGAACACGTTAACACCACGAATAATAAGCATATCGTCGCTACGACCCAAGATTTTTTCCATACGCACGGTAGTACGTCCGCATTGGCATTTGTCGTAGATAAGACGGGTAAGGTCGCGGGTACGGAAACGGATAAGTGGCATACCTTCTTTGGTAAGGGTGGTAAACACCAACTCGCCGGTAGAACCTTCTGGCAATGTTTCGCCTGTTTCGGGATCGATGATTTCTGGATAGAAATGGTCGTCGTGCAAGTGGGTTCCGCATTGGAATTCACATTCGTGACCAACCCCTGGGCCGATAATCTCGGTCAAACCATAAATATCGTATGCTTTGATTTGCATGCGTTCCTCAATTTCTTTGCGCATGGCTTCGGTCCAAGGCTCTGCACCCAAAACACCGATACGAAGTTTGAACTCTTCGCGAGGAATACCCGATTTTTCCAATGCCTCGGCTAAGTACAAGGCATACGAAGGAGTACATGCAATGGCAGTTGCTCCCAAGTCGTGCATCATCAGCAATTGTTTTTCGGTGTTACCTACCGACATGGGGATAACGGTTGCACCCAAGTTTTGACCTGCACCGTGTGCACCCAAACCGCCAGTAAACAAACCGTAACCGTACGACACATGGAATACATCGTTTTTATCCATGCCAAAAGCTGCCAAACAACGAGCCCCTACTTCTTCCCATACTTTTAAGTCATTTTGGGTATAACCTGCTACAATGGGTTTGCCGGTAGTACCCGACGATGCGTGAATGCGCACAATATCCGAAAGGGGAGCCGATAACATGCCCCATGGGTAATAGTCGCGCAAATCTTTTTTAGAGGTAAATGGTAACTTAACAATATCGTCTATCGACTGAATATCATCGGGTGTAACACCAGCCTCTTGCATTCTTTTACGATATGGTTCGCAATTGGCGTAAACTCTCTCTACTAATGCTTTTAGTCGCTGCGATTGCAAACGACGTTTTTCTTCGCGGCTCATGCATTCTGCCGCCTCGTTCCAAATCATTATTATTATTGACTAATCGGTGAATCGGCGAATCGGTGAATCGATTCTTAATTCATCTAGGTTTATATTGTTGTTTAGTTGTTTAGGCGTTTAGTCGTTGAGTTGTTGAATCGTTGAATCGGTAAATCGTTCCATTCGGTCACTGAGCTTGTCGAAGGGTAACTCCTAACTCCAAACTCCTAACTCCTAACTTTAGCAACTAGCGACTAGCTAATCAATTTGCGAAGATAGCTCATAAAGAGCTTATCGTCCATGAGTTTCTTATCGCGGTAATTGGCAAAATCTTCAAAATAATCGCTGTAAATATCCTCTAGCAATTCATCGGGTAAACCGCATTCTTTTTGCGCCCGTTTAGCGCACAAACGACGATAGTATTGTGCCGCCTTGAGTTGCTCTTGCCAACCTGCTGGTTTCTCTTGGTCGATAACGTGCTCCTTTTGTGTTAAGGTATAAAAGAACGCATAAAAGGTAGGTATATCGCCAAACCAAAGGTTTATGGCAATGCGCGTATCTTCTGCCAAATTTTGTAAACGTTGTTCTGCTGTTGTCATCTCGTTACAATTATCTAACAAAGTTACGTGTTTTTTTAATACTTTACATAGTAATGGGGGTTTTTATTGACAATTTTGCATTTTTTTGTAACTTCGCACTACAAAACGGCACTTACTATGCAATTTCAACTGCAATCGGATTATCAGCCTACCGGCGATCAGCCCGAAGCCATTCGTCAATTGGTAAACGGGTTGAATGAGCACGAACCCTGCCAAACCTTATTGGGTGTAACGGG
>CAJGDW010000037.1 GCA_904502115.1 Paludibacteraceae bacterium
ACCATCAGTACCACCGGACAAGATGCAGTATGTGCCCCAGCTACCCAGTCGGGCACCTTTACCGCCGTACCTAACCCAGTGGCACCCAACATTACGTTTCCAGAATAATTAGTAACTATTAAATACAAAGAATTATGAAGAATGTAGCAAAAAAAATCAGTTTAGTAGCCATTTTATTGGCTGCTATGAGTGTACATGCAGTAGCACAAACAGCCCCCGCGGCCGAACAAGCCAACGCCCCACAAGCCACCCAAACGGTGTGTCAGTCGAAATCTACCACCTACACCATTAACCCCGACTTTGCAGACAGTTATGCTTGGAAAGTAGAAAGCGGTATTATGGGAACCAATTACGATTACACCGAATCAACCACCAACACCTTTACGGTAGATTGGTTAACCGAAGGTAACTTTGATTTAAAATCGCAAGCCACCAAAGATGGCTGTAAAGGCCCTTGGAGCGTTGTAGCCGTAACCGTTGCCCCTATGCCCGAAATGCCCAACGAAACCGAAACCTTGTGTTCGTTTGTAACCACCGAGCAAGAAGACAAAGTTACCTATAGCCTACCTACCACCTTTGTTAGCACAGCTGGCACCAACGTAACCATCAACAAATGGATTATCAAAGTAGACGTTCCTACTGGTGTAACCCGCTTTGGCGTTGCCATAGATGCTGCAGGTACCGAGTTTACCGATGCTAGTGCACTACAAAACGACTATTTTGTAAACAGCAATGCTACCAGCGCCGACGTGGTATATACCATTACTCCCTACGCTGGCGATTGTGAAGGCAAACCTGCCACCTATACTGTAACCGTTAAACCTGCCGTTGCTGCACCTTCTATTAGCTGGTAATAGGCTAGACACAGGCAGTGCATGAAACAACTTAGGTACATATTACTAAGTTGCTGGTGCATGTTTGTAGGCGCATTGTACGCCCAAACTACACCTTCTGTAACCCTATCTCTTGGTACGGTTAAGGAGTTTCATGCGCCTAATCAGCCACAAGTTACCTATACCTGGTACCTAGATGGCAGTACACAAGACACGGGCAATACGTTTACCTTTACTGCCAACGAACCCGGCACCTATCAGTTGCAATTACAAGCAGAAAAAGACGGTTGTTTATCTCCTTTAAGTACGGTCCAAATTACTGTAGAATCGGAACCACCTCTTGTTAAACCAGCTATATTCTTCACTCCCAACGGAGATGGTTTGAACGACAGATGGGAAATTGAAAACATTGAATATTATCCCATGGCCGACATTGAGATTTACGACAGATTCCACAAACTTCTTGTTCGATACAAAGGACAAGACGAAGGATGGGATGGCTATTACAATGGTCACCCCATGCCGATGGATGATTATTGGTATTTGATTAAGTTAAATGAATTACGCGACTGGATAAGCGGTCACTTTACCCTAAAACGATAGTAATCAATTAACATAAAAATAGGCTGACCAATTAAGTCAGCCTATTTTTATTTGTAGTTTTAAGCACGCAAAGCTTATTTCCACCATCCTAATACATATGCCACACCAATTAGGTGATAGTACGAATCGACAGAGTGCGAAAACTCGTAAAATAAACCTAAAATATTGTTATCATCAATAACCCAATCTAAACCGGCACCATAGCCAAACATATCGTACCAGCAAGCAGGATGAGCTTCTAATGGGTTATACATCTCGGCATAAATATAGGTACCCAAAGGAGTAGATGGGATCATATAATCTAAACGCAAACGGCTACGTAATAACCAATCGTACGATTGGTCTGCCATGCTATACGTCATTTGGAAGCGTTCGCGCAACGATAAGGTAAAATCGCCAAACTTAACATTTGGGGTAACCATCAATTTTAGACGATGACGCATTTCGTCGCCAGCAAGGTACTGAAACTCGTACGCACCTAGTAACGACACCCTAGGGTGTGGTTTATAATTTACACCAACTGAGGTATAAGAGGCATCAAACAACGGAGCATTTGGCGTTAAAAAATTGCTCAAATAAAATTCTTCGCCTAAAAATAGGATTACATTCTTTACTACATCGTACTCTACGTACACATCTACCTCACTACCCATATTGGTAGGTTTTTCTGTCTCTATGCCTCTAGCCTTAGGATTGGTTTGATGGTGTTGATCTTCGGCAGCAAACACAGACAATCCAAACAAATACGCTGCCATAACTAGTAAAGTTTTAACTCTCATACACGATTTAGTTGTAAATGAAACATCAAATGATCAAAGAAAGGAGTCAAACCGACTTGTTCAAAACCGAGTGAAACATACAAAGCCTGCGCACTTAGGTTCTGATCGTCAACAATCAAACCCACACAAGTGTATCCTTGCCGAAAAACGTTGCTACAAAAAGCATCAATCAATGCCTTGCCAATGCCCATGCCTCTAAACTCGGGCAACACCGCCAAGGTATCGATGTAATACTCACCCGGTTGGGTTTCGTCTGCAATGGCGGGTATCTTACCTACCCTATCCATTACTACTTGTAAAGTACCTTTGCGCAAGTCGTACAATTTAGCCCCATCGTAACCTACTATAGCACCTGCTCCTTGGCCATCCACCTCAGCTACTAGGGCATTTTGCCAGCTGTATTGCGTTCCGGTGGTAGCGGCAATATCGGTTAAAACCGATTCATAATCTGCACCACAATAGTTTTCAAGCGTCTCTACATCGCCAATGCCCATGGCAACCGCCTTGGCTATTAGCGCAGCATCTGCCACCGTTGCAGGACGTATCGTAACGTTTCTAGACTCCATGAGCACAAAGATACGAATAAACGAGCGAGAAATAAGAAGCTCGCTTCATTATTTTTTACAGCGAGTGAAAGATAAAATTACTCGTAATGCTTTACCGCCTCTAGGTGTAAGCGCTTAATCTCGTCGGCCAACCATTGGGGTTGCAGTATTTTTATGGCAGGACCACGCGATACCAATGGTGTCCAGAAATCCCATTGCTTATACTGGCATTGACCCAATGTTTGTTAATCTCGTCGAGCGATATTTTTCTATATCGACGAATAATATTAACCAACCAACTGTACTGTTGAAAAAGCGTGTATGATTTCATGGAAGGAAGGGGTTAAATATATCGTTGTAATCCATATCTAAGAACAAGGCTACGGCAATCTGACACCGCGAGAGGCAACCAGGATGCGTTGCCATTGCTCAACAGACATCTTAATATCAAGGGCCTCGATGCTACGACGAATGCGTTCTAAATTTCCACTTCCGTTAATGGGTACAATGCCGGCAGGATGCATGGCTATCCAAGCAAAAATTACTTTATCAATGCCGTCTACATCCAGTTCGTGGGCAATGCGGTCTAGTTCCGCTACCAATCGATGCGATTTTTCGCAATCGGGATGCACCAACTTTCCCCAAGCAAGAGGCGAATAAGCCATTGGGCGAATGCGTTTTTCTAACAAATAGCTCAAATTACCATTTTCTAAATGCTCTAAGCAGTAAGGCGATACCTCTATCTGATTGGTAATTAAGGGCACGTTGCAGTAAGACTGAAGCATCGAAAAATCGTGCGAGTAAAAGTTAGACACACCAAAATGCAGCACCTTTCCGCTTTGGTGCAAATGGTCAAAAGCTCGAGCTACCTCGGTAGGATTGAGCAAATACGATGGTCGGTGTAGCAACAGCAAATCGATGCGATCGGTTCTTAAATTTTGCAACGATTTCTCTACCTGACCAACAATGTAATCGTAACTATAATCGTAGAATTGAATTTGTCTGTCGGGAAATTTATTGCTCTGAATACAAATGCCGCATTTCGTAATGATTTTTATCGAGTTTCTAAACGATGGATCTAACGCCAACGCATCGCCAACCAGACCCTCGCAAGTATGATTGCCATAAATATCGGCATTATCAAAAGTATCGATACCCCACTCACAGAGTTGTTTCATTTGCGCTAGTAGTTCATCGCTCGATAAACGCCAATCGTTAATACGCATCTGTCCATGAATAATGGGCGATACCGAAAAATTATTCGTAAGAGAAATTTGTTTCATATTCAAAGTATTTATGCAAGCAAATATAGCATTTTAGATAGAAAAAACGTAGGATATTAGTAGTTTCCTAGTTGTTTTGCTAAATTTGTAGTGACATAATGAGACAACAAACACATTTTATAAACAAAAACCTAAATTGTATGAGTACATTAAAAAGAGCTATAGAAATAGCCACTTTAGCACACAAAGGCCAAGTAGATAAAGCAGGAGAAGATTACATTAATCATCCCCTACGTGTTATGAATGCAGGAAAAACTGAAAACGAGAAGATAGTTGGCGTATTGCACGATGTTATTGAAGATACCGACTGGACCTTTGAGAAACTTGAAGCGGAAGGTTTTTCTAAAGAAATTATTGCAGCCTTACAATGTGTTACCAAACTATCGGAAGACGAACCTTACGATGATTTTATTGCTCGCGTAAAAGCAAATCCTTTGGCAATTGCAGTAAAGATCAATGACCTTACCGACAATATGGATATTTGTAGACTACCAGACTTATCAGACAATGATTTTGCTCGCCTAAAAAAGTATCATCGTGCCTATAAGCAGCTATTAAATTTACGCTAATATATAAATTATCATCAACAGCCTACGTGCTTACCACACAAACGGCAGCACCTTGAAGGCAAACGAGATGGGCGAACCCAACACCAAAGCCTACCATCATTTTAATTAGCGCGCTAACCAATGGTTTTCCTTTCATATTGGCAAATTTAACGAAATATTAAGGCATCGCAAAAAACTATTTACTATTTTTGTGATACTAACAAAGAAATCTTGCACCATGAACATCACAAAAAACATCCAATACATAGGCGTAGATGACACCACGCTCGATTTATTTGAAAGCCAATACATCATTCCCGATGGAATATCGTACAATTCGTACTTGATAAAGGACGAGAAAAACACCATTATGGACTGCGTCGATAAGCGCATGCAAGACGAATGGCTAGAGAACCTAACAGAGGCATTAGCCGATAGAACACCTTATTACCTGGTGGTACAACACATGGAACCCGACCACGCAGGTTGTATTGCGCTTTTGGCAGAAAAATACCCTAACATGCAAATTGTAACCTCTGCTAGAGCGGTACAGATGCTAGCGCAGTTCTTTCCAGAGCACGATTTTACCCACCGCACCCTTGTTATTAAAGAAGGCGACACCCTTTGCCTTGGACAGCATACCTTGCAATTTATGATGGCGCCCATGGTGCATTGGCCCGAAGTGTTTACCACCTACGAGCAAAGCGAAAAAATATTCTTTTCGGCCGATGCCTTTGGCAAATTTGGCGCCTTAATGCACGACGATGAATGGGATTGCGAAGCGCGTCGATACTATTTTAATATCTGCGGCAAATACGGTGCACAAGTACAAGCCTTGCTTAAAAAAGTAGCCAACCTAGACATTAAAACCATTTGCCCGTTACACGGCCCCGTATTGGAAGATATTTTAGGACATTGCCTATCGCTGTACAATACCTGGAGTAGCTATCAAGCAGAATGCAAGGGTGTATTTATTGCCTACGCATCTATTCATGGCAATACCGCACAAGTGGCCCATATATTGGCCGATAAACTGCGCGAAAAAGGAGTAAGAGTTAGTTTATCCGACCTATCGCGCGACGATATGGCCGAAGCCATCGAAGATGCCTTTAAATACGACAGAATGGTAGTTGCCGCTTCGTCGTACGATGCCGATGTATTCCCTCCTATGCACGACTTTTTGCACCACTTACAGCTAAAAAGTTACCAAAACCGCAAGGTCGGCATTATAGAAAACGGTTCGTGGGCACCATCGGCCGGACGCATCATGAAAGGCATGTTGGAACAAATGAAAGAAATTGAGATAGTAGAACCCCTTGTTACCATACGCTCAACCTACAAACAAACCGATGCAGAAGCGCTGGATGCTTTGGTAACTGCCCTATTGTAAAATACTCCTGTACATTATATAGAGCCTGTACTACCACACAAAAGGAATTACCTTGTATTTTACCTTTTGCTTGTATTCTTTATATCCTTTTAGCCCTTCGGTCAAGACCTTTTCTTCGTTTTTTATTCTAATATGAATGATCGGAATATACAGCAGCATAATCAGAAACGACCATGGCGAAGCTAACACAAGTGGCATCACAGAAAACAACAAAAGAGTTGCTGCATACATAGGATGACGAACGATGCCATACAGACCCGTGCTAATAACTTGCTGATTTTCTTGCACCTCTATAGTGCGCGACAGATAAGCATTTTCTCTTAGCACCTCAGCATACAAGGCATACGCAAACAGAAATACTCCACTTGCCGCACCCACTACCCACCAAGGTAGCACACACCAACCGTATCTAAAATTAAGCCCTGCCACCACAAAATTGGCCACAAAAAGGATGCCAGACAACGCCACTACCCACTTCTGCTCTTGCTCCTTTTCTTTGGCATTAAGGCGTTTGCTAAGCAGTTCAGGATTCTTTACAAGCATCACCGCTCCCATTATTGCCATAGGCACAAAAAGCACCCCCAGCATTACCCAAGCCTGATAAAACTGCCACGTTCCCGCAGGCACAAACAACATCACAGCCAGCATCGCAAACCCCGCCAGCATTTTAACAAGGGCTTTTATAAATAAAATTGTTTTCATAAGTTCTTACTATTTCACCAACCTTTCCCAAATTGGATCAACCACCTCTATTTCAAACTTTTTTTAATTACGGCAGGATTGCCTGCTACCATTACATCGTCTGGAACATCTTTGGTTACCACACTGCCGGCTGCAACTATCACCCTATTGCCAATGGTAACGCCTGGGCAAACCGTAACGTTGCCGCCCAGCCAGCAATCTTCGCCAATATGAATGGCATAACCCGTTTCTACAGGTTCACGTCGCTGCATATAATCAATCGGATGATTGGGCGTAAGCAGTTTACATCCTGGGCCCAACATGGTATGCTTACCAATGTATATGCCACCGCTATCTAAAAACTCGCAGTTTCTATTAATAAACACACGCTCCGCCAAATGGATTGGCCAACCGTGGTCGCAATAAAAAGGCGGTATCACCAACGCCTGTTCGCTGGCATTGGGCATCAACTCCTTCATGGCCTTCACTGCAGTCTCTCTATCCTCCAAAGGCGATGTTTGATTAAATTTAGCCGATGCCAACGCCGCATGGCGCCAACTTGCTTGATACTCCGGCGCATCACAATTGTACAGCACATTTGCTGTCATTTTATCTAGTTCTGTCATAACTTTACTTTTTGTTTAACCATTCCAAACGACGAATTTTATTTTAATTTCTTGCCATCGCTAAAGGCATTGCCTACGGTTTTACCTAGGGCGATGTAAGTGTGCTGGATAGGATTGTAAGTAATAAGTTGCATTTTTTCTACATCGGGATTGCCGTCGGCACATAGGTACTTTTCGTCGGCGGCAATATCAATTATCTCTGCTACAATGTAATATCCTTCGGCACTTTCATCTATTTTTTCTTTTATTCTGCACGATAAAGTCATTGGAAAATCGGTAAAAATAGGGGCATTCACGCTGTCCGATTTCACGGCAGTCCAACCCGTTTTTTGCATTTTATCGGGCGTATTTTTTGCACTTACTATTCCTACAAAATCCGATGCAATCATAGTATCGACCGTAGCAAAAGCCACCGTAAATTCACCACAACGATTCAAATTCTGCGTAGTGGCATGCGCACCCATCGAAATTACAATTTCTTTGGCATCCCATTGCCCACCCCACGCTGCATTCATAGCGTTTGGCGTACCGTCTTCATTATAAGTTCCGATTATTAATACAGGCTGTGGCAACATCCACGATTTTGGCTTAAAAGTTTTCATAGTATTTAGAAATTAATTTATCAAAAATGTAACTTTATCATATAGTAATTTTATTTCTTTAATCCTCGTGCATTTTACTTTAATAAACTATACCTTATTCATTCCACTAATTCTATATCGTCTTAATTAATTTAGAATAGATATTTGTAATAGCATCTGAATTACATTTTAGTGTTTGGTATGATATATTATAGTATCCTTGAAGGTTTTCGTATGGAACATTTTTTTGTTTAGTATCTAGATAAGGTTTTAGTTCATCTAGGAAAATTGTAATATTTTGTTCATCCACATTACATACTTCTGCTAATTTATAAAATTGAATAGGTTGGAATGAAACATAATCTTTCTTTCCTAAGAACATCAAACAATTAAATGATTTCCTACAATTTAATGGTGTAATATCAATACGTAAATCAGAAGTACCTAAATGGAAACCAAAACCAATTTCTTCAAATCTATTAATAATATTTCGTAACGACATATCGTTATCCATCAGCCATTCTTCTCTATCATTATATGCTTGACGTTTAACAATTTCAGTTTTTGCAACTTCCGCTGCAGGCACACATGATTCTATTTCTCCCTCGCCCAACAAATCCGCTATTTGCATTAGATAATCTAAAGCGACTTCGGGTTTCAGATAGAAAAATTCTCTATTAGCACTAACTCTATTCCCTGCTATTAAGGATAATGAGCGATGCATAAATTTTTCAACCTCAGCATATTTAGTTGTTTTGAAACTAGCATATTTTTCAAAAGCGACTGGCACACCTGTAGTCTGTAGTTCTTTCATACGTTTTTCTACAGTACCAGATGTAATTCCTATCTTAACAATATCCTCTTTAAAACAAGGATTTGTAAGAATATATACGTAACCGAAATTCTTATCCATCTTAAAATAATTTCATTTACACAAATTTAAGAATTTCTATCAACAATAAGCAACATAAATCACAAAATATTTTGATTGGCCCAACCAAGTGCAAAGTTACATTAACCTGTATCAAAAAAACGGTACAGGTTAATGTTTTTTTCTAAAAAGCTAAAATATTTCAACTTCGCAAATAAACACTTTTTAGTTGTATTTTATAATTTATGTAATATATTACACAACTTTATTGTTGTTTTTTTATTGGGTTCTAAAGAAAATATTATATCTTTGCAAACAGAAAACTAATAAAAACCAACAGATATGATTTCAGAATCTCAAGTCCAATCTTTTTTAGATCAATTTCATACTAAGATGAAAATATTTGGTATTCTATACCGAGACGACAGAGGTAAGAAAACAGCAGAACATCCATTGTCATATAAATTTAAATAGAAAGGGAACATGTTATGAAAAGTCCATTTACAGGTAAAGAAATGAGTCGCGTATGGGAGAAACGCACATGGGAGTTTCGTGGGGAGAAGTTCGATTATATGCATATGGCATGGTTATGTGAAGATACAGGTGAGAGTTTTACTACAGACGAATCTGATACCGCTTCATATTTACAAGTTACCAATCAATATAGAGCGAAATATGGTATTCCTTACACAGACGAGATTATAAGTATTCGTAAAAAGTATGACTTAAGTGCCGCAAAGATGTCGTTACTTTTAGGTATAGGCATAAATCAATATAGAAAATATGAGCAAGGTGAAGTGCCAAGTGTGTCTAATGGCAGATTAATTCGTTCTATTATGAATCCCAAAGTAATGTTGGACATGATTGAAAGCGCACAAAAAGAACTTGAAGAAAAAGAATACAAAAAACTGACACAACGCATTAAATCAATCATTGAAAATAATGATTCTTATAAAATGCAACAATATGAAACAAATCGTATTTTCTGTAGCACATGAAGCTATGAGAATGGCTATGCAGTAATTTCACTTGACAAACTTAAAAATGTGATGATTGCAATTCTTGAACGAAGCAAAGAAGTTTGGTGCACTAAAATGAATAAATTATTGTTTTATGTAGATTTTTTATCGTTTCGTGAGAGAGGAATGGCTATGACAGGACTAACTTATCGTGCTATAGATTATGGTCCTGTGCCAGAAAAATGGAATAAGGTTTATAGTCAATTTGATGATATTCAACAAGTTTTACAACAAATTGGCAATTATGAGGGCACAATTCTTCAAACAAAATCACATATCGACAACGAAGTATTAACAGAAGAAGAAATAAAAATAATTGATATTGTCTGCAACAAATTTGGAAACTACTCTTCACAAGCTATATCAACCATAAGCCACGAAGAATCTGCTTGGAAGAACCACTATCAACAAGCTGAGCGCATTCCATTTTGCGAAGCATATAATTTAGTTTCACTATAAATTATTATACTACAAACAACCATAAATATTTAAACCTAAGACTATGTTCTGTAGTCAAAGACTTAGGATTTTAAATAATATTATCATGAAAAGAAAATTAGTTTTATTTACAGCATTTGTTGCGCTGGTGGGTATTTTTACAGTGCAAGCACAAGATATTCACAACAGACCTTGCATTGATGTAAGCGGAAAGGCAGAAATGTTTGTTGAACCAGATGAAATCATCCTAAACATTGTGATAAACGAAAAGGATTATTCTAAGAAAACTACTTTGGAAAAACTTGAAAAAGAGATGATTAAGAGTTTAAGAAACATGGGTATCGACACCAAAAAGAACCTTACTGTAGTGGACCTTTCAAGCGACATCAACCATTATAAAATAAAAAAAGATGAGATAAAACTGAGCAAAACTTACAGACTAAAAACCTCATCTGCCCAAGAGGCGACCACCGCACTTTTAGCGCTTGAAGAGGTGGGTATTTCTGAAATTAATATTGCGCAAATCAAGTGTACAAAAATTGAAGAATACAAAGACGAGGCTCGCGTGATTGCTATAAAGGACGCTCACAGAAAGGCAAAACTCTTGACCGAAGCTATCAATCAGCCTCTTGGCAAAGCAATTTACATTACTGAAAATGATTTAACTAACGTGCGCACCTACCCTCGACTTATGATGAGCAAATCAAACGGTGTAATGGAAGATGCCGTGGCTGAAAGTGCAGTTGCCGACATTAGTTTTGAGAAAATCAAAATAGAAAGCAGGGTGCAGATAAAGTTTGCATTGGAGTAATGGTACGGTGCCCGATTTTTCTTAAGACCTAGTCAAATAAAATAGGCTAATACCTTTTACTGAGGAATTAGCCTATAAATTTGATTGTCTAAATTAGATTACTCTGCTGGAGCCCATTTGCAACGTACTGGAGAGACGATAGCGCCTTCTTCTTTTAGTTGCTTCATTGCTTTATCTACTTCTTTGCGGTCTAGTCCGCTAAGTTCTGCAATTTTTCCTGCGTTTAATGCTTCGCCAGCTGCTTTCATTGTTGCTAATACTTTTTCTTTTGTTTCCATATTTTTAAGTTTTAATTGTGATTTTGAATCGTTTCATTTGGGAACGGGGTAAATATTCGCCGTGGCATTTCTGCTCATTTCCCCAAATATCTGTTAGTAAAAATAGTCATTTTCTCCCATAACTCCATCGTCCATTAGCATTTTTTAAGTGCCTTTAGTATTTCTGTCTATGTTCTAACGTAATTTCTATATAACTTCGCTTGCCTGCAATATAGTCTGCATACAGGTTTTCGGCATCAATGCCTCTCAAGATTTTACAACGTCCGCACGCCTCGCAATTGTTTTGGCACTCCCATTGCGAAAGCACGTAATTGCGTCTTTCCTCGGCAGTTGAATTATGTATATCGGGTGCTATCATAAAATAAAATTGACCAATGCAAATATCAAATGACAAAGTGTGAAACCTATGATACTATTTACTCATTTCATTTACTAACTCATTTATTATTTCAGCATCTGCAGGTTTCTTGGCTGAGCGAATGGTAACCATTGGCGAAACAATTTCTATATCCTTCATTTCTTCGAGCAGTTTTCTCATAACACGTCCTGCAGAAGGAGCCCAAGAACCATTTTCTACGATGCCAACCTTGCGGTTTTGGAAGTTTTTGTGTTGCAAGTGATGTAGAAAATTATACATTGCTGGCATCACACTACCCTCGTATGAAGACGCTGCCACTATCATGCGGTCGTATTTAAATGCATCTTCAATGGCTTCTGCCTCATCGTCGCGACAAAGGTCTGCCACACTCACTTTCACACCGTTGTTTTTCAGTTTTTCTGCAATTTCATTGGCAACTTTTGCAGTGTTGCCATAAATAGAAGCGTAGGCAATGAAAACACCTTCTGTTTCTGGTTTGTAACTACTCCAAGTGTCGTAAAGTGAAATGTAATAACCTAAATTTTCATTTAAAATAGGCCCATGAAGCGGACAAATTTGATTTACTTCCAATGCAGAAACTTTCTTTAGCAACGCCTGCACTTGTGCACCATATTTTCCACAAATATTGAAGTAGTAACGTCTTGCCTCGCACGCCCATTCTTCCTCGTGACTCAAAGCACCAAATTTACCAAAGGCATCAGCTGAGAAAAGAATCTTTTCACTTTGCTCGTAACTCACAAACACTTCTGGCCAATGCACCATCGGCGCCATAATAAACTCAAGTGTATGCTTGCCAAGTGAAAGAGTATCGCCCTCTTTTACTGTGATAATGCGACCAGTAAAATCTGTTTTACAGAAAAATTGAGAAAGCATTTGCACCGCAAGTGAAGATGTAACTACCTGTAGATTAGGATATTTCTCCAACAAAGTACCAATGCAACCGCTATGATCTGGCTCCATGTGGTGAACTATAAGATAATCTGGAGTTTTGTCTGCAAGTGCTTCGGTAAGATTGGCAAGCCACTGCGCCTCTTCACGTTTGTCCACACAATCCATAATCGCAATTTTCTCATCGAATATAATATACGAATTGTATGAAATGCCGTTTGGAATAATGTATTGACCCTCAAACAAATCGAGTGTGTGGTCATCTACCCCAATGTATTTTATGTTTTCTGTTATTTTCATAATCGTTCATTTTTTATAAATCAATCGGCAAATTGTATGCCAAAATCTTCGATAATTATTAACAAAGATATGCTTTTTAGATAAATTTAATTATGTTTTTCAGAAAAAATTGTAATCTTTGTAAGTGAAAAATTATTTCTATAGATGAGT
>CAJGDW010000038.1 GCA_904502115.1 Paludibacteraceae bacterium
CAAATAAGCATCTGCCAACACCAATGCCGTCATGGCTTCTACAATGGGTACTGCACGGGGCAATACACAAGCATCGTGACGTCCTTTGGGTTGCAAGGTAACGGCATTACCCTCCTTATCGATGGTTTCTTGAGGCTGCATCAAGGTTGGCACGGGCTTAAAGGCTAGCCTAAAGGTAATGGGCATTCCATTGGAAATACCTCCTTGAATACCGCCAGAATAGTTGGTACGGGTTACTACCTGTCCGTTGCTATCGGTTTCAAACACATCGTTTACCTCAGAGCCTCGTTTGTCTGCTACCCCAAAGCCCAAACCATAATCAAAACCTTTTACAGCATTGATGGATAGCATTGCTGCCCCTAATTTGGCATGTAATTTATCGAAAACGGGTTCGCCCCAACCAGCAGGAACACCTGTTACCGAACAAGCAATGATACCTCCAATGGTATCGCCTGCCGCTTTGGCTTCAAGAATAGCTTTTTCTACATCGGTGCTACCACCTGCTTCGGTAATAGAGGCTTGAATATCGATTGATAAACCCGCTTGTTTCAACATCAGTTGCGCCACAGCACCTGCCACTACGCGGCAAGCGGTTTCGCGCGCCGAACTGCGTCCACCACCTCGGTAATCGCGAAAGCCGTACTTTTCGGTATAAGTGTAATCGGCATGCGATGGACGAAATACCTGACCAATTTGGCTGTAATCGCCGCTGTGTTGATTGGTATTGTAAATAACAAAACCAATGGGAGTTCCCGTGGTTTTTCTTTCAAAAATACCCGATAGGAACTGCACTTTATCGGCCTCGTTGCGCGATGTTGTAAGCGCAGATTGTCCTGGGCGACGACGATCCAATTGGGCTTGTACAAAAGCCTCGTCTATCACCACACCAGCAGGGCAACCGTCAATAACGCCGCCCAATGCTACTCCATGCGATTCACCAAAACAAGTTAGGCGAAAAAGTGTTCCAAAAGTATTCATAAAAACGAAGGTCTAAAGTCAAAAGTCAAACGTCAAAAGTCAGTGCGATGTGAGCGCAGAAGCAAGCTCGGTCCCTGAGCCTATCGAAGGGTGCTTGATTATGCCGAACCGAAGCCTGACTTCATGAGCGAAGCGAATAAAGTCTATTCACATCCGCCGCAAGAGCAATCGCTGTCGCAAGAGCAACCACCACCGCAGCTACCGCTACAACCACCACAAGAAGGTTGCATCGATTTTTGAATTTCTTCTAAGCTGGCTTCGCGTTTTACCAACACTTTACCTACAAAGTGCAAGTTTTCGCCTGCCAAAGGATGGTTCAAATCGACGGTAACGGTATCGGTACCTACGCTTACAACCGATGCATTGATGCGGTTGCCTTCGTTGTCTTGCAAAGGTACAATATTGCCTTCGAACAAAATGTTTTCGTCAATTTTTCCGTCAATTTCAAAAATGTTTTTAGGCAAATCGATAACGCTTTCGTCGTCGTATTCGCCATAAGCACGTTCTGCAGGAATGGTAAAATCAAATTCACCGTTCACCTCGCAAGCCATGATGGCTTTTTCAAAATCTTCTAACACCATGCCCAAACCGCTGTAAAAAGTAAAAGGTTGTTCGGGAGTGGTGCTTTCCATTAGTTCATCTTCTTCGCCTACTTTCAAATCGTAAGTAAGGGCTACGTAATAATTTTTTAGTTCCATTTTTTTATCGTTTATTCAATGCTTCGCATTTCATGAAGTTGCTCACGCTCTGCATAACAAATAAATTTGTTCTGCTCTCGCTTAATCGCAACTTTAGTTGTTGAGTCGTTGAGTCGTCAAGTGACAAGTGACACGCGACGGTTGTTAATACCAGTTTACACGGCTACCGCTATCACTTTCCATTTCGTATTTCAAGTCTTTTAGCAAGGATGATTTTACGCTAATCAAGAAATTATAGGTAGTATGCCTACCAATGGGTACAAAGCTAGCAGACATTTGCCAACAATGCAAATCTTTTGATATGGTACAATTCAAATAATTCCATTTATTGTTGGTAATATCGTAATAAGTGGACATGGTTACCGACCATGTTGGGGTCAAATTGATGCGTCCCGAAAGGCTTAAGTTGTGCGTCAATTTGCGGTCGTACTCCATGATTTCTTTATTAAAGGTAGAGTAACCATATCGAACACTATAGTTAAAGGTTAAACTCCAAGGTACCTTAAATTCAGCATAGGCGGCATCTGCCTTTTTGCGTTCTTCCTTCTCTTTTTCGGTACGCATTCCAGCTTTGGTAAGCGGATCGTTCGCTTCTAAGATTTGTTCCAATTCCGATTTAGGTTCTTCTTGCTCTACAGGTTGCGTTTCTTGTACCTTTTTGTTCTTTTTACGGAAAGTAGCATTATTAAAGGTATATCCGAACGAGGTAGAAGCACTTTTTATACGACCCAATACATGATTCTTGCTGGCTTGCGACACATTTACCTTTCGGGGATTGCCATTGCCGTCTAACTGATAGGTATAAGGGTCAAATACCATATCCAGATTCAGCGAGAACTTATCCAGCACCTTAAACCGCAGGTTGGTATTAATATCAGACCAATTCAGCGAATCGGCAAACATGTTGTACGATGTACTTATGCTTAAGTTATCGATGATGGTTACCTTTTTGGCCTGCCCCGTAGTATCCCGCTTGCTCCAATACTTCATTTCGACGTTATTGGCTATCGACATATTGATATTACCCGATGCCCCCCTACCTGGCGAGCCACCGTATACACCCCCAGCAAATTGGTCGTAGTAGATGGTTTCGGTAGTTCCATCCGCATTGGGGCGTTCATACGATCCCCAATATCCCCAACCAGGAGCACCGAAATCGGGCGAGAAAGAAAGACCCACCGAAGGGACTAACTTGTGCCTAAATACGGGCATTTTTTTTCCCGATTTGCTTTTGAGCGTATAAAAACCAAACAATTGGGTTTGCATGCTAAGCGACAAATTGCCATCGTAGATGTTGTAAAAGCCAAAGGTAGTATCGCGCACAACCGCCCCCGAGGCATCGCCTTCCCATTTTTGTTCGACTTTTTTAAAGTACCATTTCAGGCTATTGTTTAACGACATGTTCATGTTCAGGTACTTGAACAAGGTAAACGATGCCGAAATAGGCAAGGTATGTTTGACACCATATCTCCAATCGCGCAAATAGTCGGTTTGCAAAAACTCACTTTCTTTGGCTGTTACGCTATTGGTAAGGTTCATGGTGTACGACATAGAGATTTTTTCGTACCATTTTTCCTTACCCAATCGTTTTTTACGCTTAAACGGATATTGCCTGCTCATGGTTAAGTTGAGCGATGGCAATTGCAAGTTGATGGTTGAGTCGGAGGTACGTTGCGTTACGTACATACTGGCCGATAGTGTAAATGGACTTTCGCCAAACTTTTGCGTTAGCGTAATGGTTGAACTTTTGGTATTTTGCGATAGTTCGTTGGGATTGTAGTAACTATCCACATTGTTTTGCTCATAACTAGAGGTAGAAAAATTGACGCTGGCCGAGAAAGAGGTATTGGGTGTCATTTTTCTATCTTGCGTATGCGACCATACAAAGCGAAAATCGTTCGATTTTCTATAATCGGGCGTATTGGGTGTGCCATATACATTCGATACGTAACTAAAATTGAACGAACCACCAAAACGGTAACGCCATTTATACGATGACGCCAACGACAACGACCACGAACCTTTGGAGTAAATATCGGCCGTAGCGGCTAGGTCGATGTAATCGTTAATGGCAAAATAGTAACCCAACCCTTTGGCATAAAAGCCCCTAGATTGCTCCTCGCCCAAGGTTGGGAACAAAATACCCGATGAATATTGCGTGTTAATGGGAAAATAACCAAAGGGAATGGCAAGCGGGATGGGAATATCTTCTACCACCATGTAAGCAGGCCCACTAACAATGTAGCGTCCTTGTTTCATCTTTGCCTTGGTAAGTGCCAAATAAAAGTGAGGGTGCTCATGGTGATTACAAGTGGTATACCTGCCGTGTTGCAAGCAGTACACGTCTTCTCCTACTTTTTTGGTTTTTTGACTGGTAATATACCCTTCGCCCTGTTGCGTAACCGTTCCATAGATAAAACCCTTTTTGCTTTTCATGTTGTAGTTTAGCGCCTTGGACTCGATGGTTTCTCTACCCTCTTTGAAAACAGGTGTTCCTTTTAGATTTCCCGTACCATCATCCACTCCAGTAGCATATACGGTACTGCTATCCAGGTTGACACGAATAAATTCGGCTTTTAGTTCCATCCCTTCGTAAGTAACCTGCGCATCACCGTACAACAAAGCAATGTTCATACCTTCCATCACAATCGAATCGCGGGCAGTATAAACAATATCGGAAGTAAACTCTGTTGAAGTTTCTTTTGACCACACTGCCATACAAGATACAAGCAGCAGGAATAAAACAAGTATGTTAAGAAAACGTTTCAATCGGTTAAACCAGAAAGCGCAAAGTTACATAAATTAGCGCATAGATAAAAAAGAATAAACCTTTTTAAGTTTTGTTTATCAAAAAAATAACTACTTTTGTAACATTGATATAACAACTATGCAGAAACAATTTCTTCTTATACTTTTCATGTTGAGTTGCATACTCAACGCAAATGCCTTCACAGTTGTAATAGACGCAGGTCATGGTGGTCACGACGCTGGAGCTGTAGGCGCATTTTCGAAAGAAAAAAATATCAACCTAAAATACGCATTAGAAGTGGGCGATTTGATTAAAAAGAATCACCCCGATGTAAAAGTTATCTACACCCGTAACAAAGACGTTTTTGTTAACTTAAACGAACGTGCCCGCATTGCCAATCGCGCCAAAGCAGATTTATTTATTTCCATTCACACCAATTCTAGCAAAAACAAATCGGCCCATGGCATGGAAACCTTTACCTTAGGTGCTTCTAAAAGCAAAGAGAACATGGAAGCAGCTATGTTAGAAAACTCGGTAATTTTATTAGAAGATAATTACGAAAAAAAATACGAAGGGTTTGATCCCAATTCTACCGATTCCTACATCATGTTCGAATTTATGAAAGACCAGTACATGGACAGAAGCATCCATTGTGCCGATCTTATTCAAAGCAACATGATTAACGCAGCTAAACGCAACAACCGTGGGGTAAGACAAGCGGGATTCTTGGTACTTCGTGCCACCACCATGCCTTCTATTCTGATAGAACTAGGGTTCATATCCAACAAAGAAGAAGAAAAGTTCTTAAACAATAGTAGCAATCAAACAAAAGTTTGCAAAGCTATTTATCAAGGTTTTGCCGACTACAAACACGATATTGACAAGCGCAATGGCAAGGCGGAAGATGATGCGAATATAGTCGAAAGTCAAAAGTCGAAAGTCGAAAGTCAAAGCAAGCCGAGTGCAGAGAACAAAACGGTCCCTGAGCTTGTCGAAGGGCCCAGTTTTGGCGATGCTGATACGAATAAGATAGAAAGTCAAAAGTCAGAAATTGATGAATCGACTAAACAACCCAACGAATCAACAATCGAATATTATTGGCAAATTTTGGTTTCCAAAAACAATTATAAATTAACAGACCCTGTATTTAAAGGACTAACCATTGGCAATGTCATTCATGAAAACAACATTTACAAATACATGGTAGGACCTGCCAATAGCAAAGAAGACATTGAATTACAAAGAAACAACATAAAGAAACATTTTCCAGATGCCTTTATTGTAACGTATCAACAAGGCAAACGCATATACCTAGATTAAATTTGTAAATCCTAAACAGAAATTATATGAAAAATTTTAAGCTATCTCGCGAAATCAAAATTGGTGTCGTAGTTGTTATAGCCATTGGAATGCTCTATTTTGGCTTAAACTACCTAAAGGGAATCAACATATTCCAACCTACCACCTACTTTTATGCTCAATACGATAGAGTAGATGGCATCGTTCCCACTACACCCGTTATGATTAACGGATACCAAGTAGGTCATGTAAGTGAAATTATTTTTGATTACACAAAAGAAGCTCCTATTACCCTACAAATTACCGTTGACGAAAACCTAGTAGTACCCCAAGGTACCATTGCAGAGGTTTACGATACCGGTTTGATGGGTGATAAAGCCATTCAATTGAAACTAGGCAAAAGCAAAGAGCTAATGCAACCTGGCGATACATTGAAAACCAGCATCCAAGGAGGTTTAATGGACGCAGTATCGACCGCTCTTTTAGAACCTATCGAAGCCATGATGCCCGAACTAGACTCTACGCTTACTGCTGTAAAAGAGATTGTGCAAGGTCAAAGAATTCAAGAAATCATGGCAAACACCGCCAATGCAACCAACAACTTGCAAAACGCATCTGCACGCTTGGATTCCATGATGGCAAACGACATTCAAGTAGCAATCAAAGACATTAAAAACATTGCTGCAAATTTCTCGAACGTAAGTAACGAAATCAATGCTGTTCAATGGGACAGTACCTTGCATAGCATCGAGACTGTTATTGCTAATCTAGAGATGGTAAGCAACCAAATTAAAAGCAATAACAACACCTTGGGAGCCTTGCTAAACGACAAAGAATTGTATCAAAACCTAGACTCTACGGTTCAAAGCGCCAATGCACTATTAATTGACCTTAAAGAGAACCCAAAACGTTACGTACATTTCTCTGTTTTTGGTAGCAAAGAGAAAAAAGAGGAAAAAAAATAAAATAACATTTTTAACATATTTTAACAAACATATAAGAACCTACTCATTTTCAGTAGGTTCTTATTTTTTCGCAAAAATTGCGGGATTTTTACCGCAAACTTTAAATGTTTGAAATTCAATCATTTTAATATTTACGCTTTTGTAAATATCTGATTTTCTGTGCATTACAACAAGATGTTATTTATCAAATAGTTACATTTTTTTTTAGAATTCCAAACTTTTAGTCATTTTTTTTTTCACAAAATAATATAGACTTTTGCATGGACACAAAACGAAACCTTAGAAAAAGTACTCATTAAAATGAACGAAAAATTAACACAATTATGGAATGACTGTTTGGCCGTTATCAAGGACAATGTTGATATCGATGCCTTCGACACCTGGTTTAGTCCCATTGAGCCCATCAGCTATCAAAATGATGTGCTTACCATCATGGTACCCAGTCTATTCTATTATGATTACATCGACGAACAATATGCAGGTTTGTTGAGCACTACCCTAAGTCGTATTTGTGGCAGACATACCAAACTAATGTACCGTGTAGTAGTAGACCAAGCCATTAAACGTGGCGGTACTACTGATATTGTAGGATCGGACAAACACATTGAGCGCAAAAAAGCGCAAACATCGGAGTTTGAATCCAACTTGAACTACAAACTAACCTTCAACAACTTTGTAGAAGGCGAATGCAATAAACTAACCCGCACTGCTGGTATCAACATTGCTAGCCAACCTGGCAAAACCATTTTCAACCCCTTGTTCATTTACGGAAAATCGGGCGTAGGTAAAACCCACTTGGCCAATGCCATTGGTCTTAAAACAAAAGAGTTGCACCCACAAAAACGCATTCTTTACGTTTCGGCCAACCTATTCCAATTGCAATACACCGAAGCAAGCAGAAATGGTCAAACCAACGATTTCTTGAATTTCTACCAAACCGTAGACGTTCTCATCATTGACGACATTCAAGAATTTGGCGAAGGAAAGAAAACCAGCACCCAAAATACCTTCTTCCATATTTTCAACCACTTGCACCAATCGGGCAAGCAATTGATTCTAACCTGCGATAAAAAACCTGCAGAACTAGAAGGTTTGGAAGAACGTTTATTGAACCGCTTTAAATGGGGTTTATCGGCCGAATTAGAATCGCCCGACTTTGCGACTCGCAAAGCCATCTTGCAACAAAAAGCCGAAAAAGACGGTTTGAAATTGCCCGAAAACATCATCAACTACATTGCCGAACACGTAACCGACAATGTACGTAACCTAGAAGGCACCATTATATCGCTGATTGCGCAATCTACCATTAACCAACGCACCATCAACTTGGATTTGGCTAAAAAAGTAGTAAGTAACCTAGTAGGCGAATCGGAAGAAAAACAAAACATTCAATCTATTTTGGATACAGTTTGCCAATACTTTGGGGTTACCTCCGATCAAATGCAATCGTCATCGCGCAAACGCGAAATTGTACAAGCGCGCCAAATTGCCATGTACTTTGCTAGCAAGTTGACCGAAGAAACCCTTACCACCATTGGCACCACCATTGGCAAACGCAACCATGCTACCGTTTTACACGCTTGCAAAACCGTTAGCGATTTGATCGATACCGACAAACATTTCCGTCACAGCATCGAAGAACTAGAACAAAAACTTAACGCACTATAATTTGTTTTATGGTATACAAATTTATTCTTATATCGGACGAAGAAGATGAATTCATGAGAGAAATCTCGATTGACTCGGAAGCCAGCTTCCTAGATCTTCACAATGCCATTTTGGACGCCGTTAATTACGACAAAGACGCCATGACTTCTTTCTTTATCTGCAACGAAGATTGGGAAAAAGAACAAGAAGTTACCTTGGTAGAGATGGACACGAGTGCCGACACCGACAACTACGTAATGGAAGATACCCGTTTGGAAGACCTAATTACAGAGGAACGCCAAAAAGTATTGTATGTATTTGATTACATCTCGGACAGAGCCTTCTTTATGGAACTAAAAGAAAGCGTTCCTGGTCAAAGCCTAGATGCGGCTGTTTGTTCGGCATCGTTGGGTATGGCTCCCGAACAATATAAATTAGAAGACATCGAGTCATTAACTACAACCGTTAAAAAAGATACCGAGTTGTTTGACGAAAACTTTTATGGCGACGAAGGGTTTGACATGGATGAGTTGGACAACGAAAGTTTTAGCGATATGAGTTTTGACGATGATTTTTCATTGTCATGAAAAAACTAATTGTACTATTAGGACCTACAGGCGTTGGGAAAACCGATTTAAGCATTCGGTTGGCTCAACGCTTTGGTGCTTCTATAGTATCGGCCGATTCAAGGCAACTGTACAAAGGCATTGAGATTGGCACCGCCGCCCCTACCCCAGAGCAATTGGCACAGGTTCCGCATTATTTTATTGGGACGCACACCCTGGAACAAGATTACAGCGCCGGACAATACGAACTGGATGCCTTGCAAACATTGGAGCAACTTTACCAAACAGCCAATTATGCTGTACTAACAGGCGGATCGATGATGTACATTGATGCCGTATGCAACGGCATGGACGATATTCCTACGGTAAGCGATGCTGTACGCAAACAAGTACAAGACATCTACCAGAACCAAGGATTGGTTGCTTTGCAAACTCTACTCAAAGAGTTAGACCCAACGCATTACCAAAAAGTTGACCTGTGCAACTATCGCCGCGTTATGCACGCCGTAGAGGTATGCCTTGAAATTGGCAAGCCCTATTCTACTTTGCTAACGCACAGCAAAAAAGAAAGACCCTTTCAAATTATAAAAATTGGACTCAATCGTCCTCGCGAAGAATTGTATGAGCGCATTAACTTACGCGTAGAGCAAATGATGGCCGATGGGTTAAAAGAAGAAGCCCAACGTGTCTATCCGTACAAAAACAACAATTCGCTCAATACGGTAGGGTTTAAAGAATGGTTCGATTTTTGGGACGGCAAAACCGAAAGCGAAGAAAGGGTGATTGAACTGATTCAACAAAACTCGCGCCATTATGCCAAGCGACAACTCACCTGGTTTAAGCGCGACACCGAAATAACGTGGTTTCACCCCACAGACGAAGAGAATATTATTCAATACATAGAAGTTTTATGAAAAAACTCCTTATTATCATGCTATTCATGGTTGGTGCAGGATACTCGTACGCACAAACCAGCCTTGCTACATACGTTAGCGTAGGAAACAATCCTACCAGCCAAACATACGCTCAAATAGCATTGCGCGCACAATATGCCGTTAACGATATCAATTTTGCCATCGGCGCAGGCATTACCACCGCACCCGAAAACAAACTAACGTTTGATGCTGTCGATTTACAAACCGACTACTTATTTCAGCTTCCAAAATTTCCACTTCGCCTTACCGGCAGGTACCTATACACCCCATACCGCATGACACAAATGCACCAACATGATTGGAGCGTATCGGCTGCCTATTGCCACCCACATGTTGAAGTGGAATTGGGATACGTTATTCATTACCAATACTCGTCAATCGACAAGAATGGCGAAGTGGATTTCCAACGCTTCTTGTACCGCCTACAAGCCTACGTATGGCCCAAAAACAATGGTTACAACTTAACCGTGGGTGCTCGCAACTACGATGTACTCAGCATTGATCACCAATTGGAGCCCATTGTATTTTTAGGTGCCAGCTATTCTTATCCTAAAAACGTAACCTACCAAATAGAAGGGCAATACCAACCAGGTGGATTGGGCAATCTCCTTTACAATTTTTACGATTGGAAGGTACGATTGGCCATTGTTTGGAACTTTAACAACAAATAACCCATAAATACACAACCACATGCAACGCTATTTTACCTACATAATAACCTTTCTATCCATTGGCTTGTTGAGCAGTTGTGAAGATGTAAACCTAGGCAACCTGTTTTATACCAGTTGCGACGTAGAAGCACGTTTTGAAGGATCTATGGATTACAATGCTGCACACGGTGCCCTATCGCAATTGGTTCCCGAGGAATACTCTTTTGTAGTTTGCAGCGACCTACACATTGACCAAGAAGAGAATCCGTATATTACCCAATTTTTGCAACCCAGTCTTCACAAAGACGCACACTTTATTCTCTATAACGGCGACCTTTTCCAGGGTCAGGAAACAGAGGCCAAAATAGCCAGTGATTTGTTGCATGCACAAGGCATCCTACCCTCATATTATGCAGCAGGAAACCACGACTTGTACTTTGGATGGGACATTTATAACCGCTACTTTGGCAGTTCTACCTATGCCATTTCTATCAACACCCCATCTGCTAGCGACCTTATTTTGGTACTGGAATCGGGGTCTGCCACCTTGGGTAGCAAGCAATTGGCATGGTTAAAAGAGCAACTTTCGCAAGAACGTGGCAAATACCGCTACTGCTTTGTTGTTACCCATACCAATTTTAGCCACCTACATGCTACCAATGGCACCTATATGCCAGACGAACAACAATTGCTGTTCCGCCTGTTTGCCGACCACCACGTTACCGCTGTATTTAGCGGACACGCACACGTACAAAACGAAACCACTTACGTAGGGGTTCCCTATTACACCACAGCATCCCTTAAAAATGGCGCATACGGTCAAATGACGGTTACCCCCAAACTATGTACCTGGGATTTTAAACAATTGTAGTGGATTATTTTCTGCCAAAGTCGGCAGGAATTTCGCCCCAGTTGGGGGTATCCCATTTTAGAATAGGATTGGCGTAGGTATTGTTTTGCAACCAACGTTCTGCCGCCTCGATGCGTTCAAACACCAGCGCATTTTGGGCGGTTCTTTCTAACTTGGTTTTGCACTTTTTGGCTCTTACCCACGATTGGGCAGTAACACTATCGGAATAAATAGGCATGTTGCTGCCTTGCTTTTTAAGCAAGGCCAAGCCATGCACAATGGCTAAGAATTCGCCGATGTTGTTGGTTGCTTCTTTGTAGACGCCTTGAATAAAAATCTGCTGACCGGTTTTGACATATACGCCACGGTACTCCATATCGCCTGGATTACCACTGCACGCAGCATCAACCGCCAAACTATCGGCTATGATGTGAGCATTTTGCGTAGGCGCAGTTGATTTTTCCGATTTGGGTTTTACAAATTGCCAATAATTGCCTTGCAAGGCTTTCTCTGCCTCCTCGCGCGTATCGAACGATTTATACTTGGCACCCTCTACCCCTTTTACTTGCTCTTCGCATTCTTTCCAAGTAGCATAAACTCCTGGGGTTTTGCCATTCCATACGGTATAGAATTTTGTTTTAGACATATTAATTGTTGGTGATTATTCGTACTCCGTACTCATCAGTACGTCGGTGATGCGGTGAGTCGGTGTTTATTCAATGCTTCGCATTTCATGAAATTTATTCCCTTCGGTCATCAGTACGTCTCGTGACTCGGCATAGTCAAGTAAACTTGCCTCTGCGCTCGCTACTCGAAATTTTAGTCGTTTAGGCGATTACTAGGGTACGATAAGATGTGCCAGGTCACGCCAATGGCAATAACAACAAGCAATATGCGAACCCACCACAAATGTACAAAAAAGATAGCAGAAGTTCCAATGGTTAGCCACAACATGCTAATGGCGTACACCTTGATACGCACCGGGATGCATCGGTTTTCTTGAAAGTTTTTGATGTACGGTCCTAAATGCTTACTGGCCAACAAACGCTTATGCCAATTGGGTGCACTTTTAAAGTAACAATAGGCCGTAAGCAGCAAAAATGGCGTGGTAGGCAGAACAGGCAAAACAATGCCTATCAAGCCCAATAGCAACGAGATGGTTCCTACTATGCGCAACACTACTTTTAGTATCATGGCGCAAAGATAATAATTTTTGGTGATTCGGTTATTTGATTGACTAATCGACTAATCGGTGAATCGATCTTATTCGGTCACTGAGCTTGTCGAAGTGCCCGAATAGATGGTGATGCGGTGAGGCGGTGAGGCGATTCAATCTGACGACATTTGGTGGAGGTCGGAAATAGATTTTTATGTGCAAAAACGTTAAGCAAAATGTGTTGTTTGAGCGAAGCGAGTTCACATTTTGTAGTTTTTGTATGTGAAAATCCCGACCGGAAACCAAGTCGGAAGATGAAG
>CAJGDW010000039.1 GCA_904502115.1 Paludibacteraceae bacterium
CAATGACGCCGAAGTAGAAGAGATTGATTTTAATTCTGAAGACGACGTAGATACTGCTATTGAAATCCAAGCTCCTCCTCCACCTCCAGAAGAAGACGAAGAGCAAATAATTCACGTTATAGTAGAGAAAATGCCTGAATTCCCTGGCGGTCTTGAGGAGATGAATCGTTTCTTGGCACGTAACATTCGCTACCCACTTCTTGCACAAGAAAATGGCATTCAAGGTCGCGTTAACTGCCAATTCGTTGTAAATACCGACGGTAGTATCGTAGACATCGTAGCAAGAGGGCCTGACCCAAGTTTGGAAGCAGAAGCAATTCGCGTTATCAAGTCAATGCCAAAATGGACTCCAGGTAGACAAGGCGGTAAAACAGTACGTTGTAGATTTTCCATACCCGTACGTTTTAGACTTCAATAACAAAACGATTTAACACTAAAAGCCTTCTGCGGAAGGCTTTTTTATTCTATGGACCAACAAACTACAGAAATATCATTAGAAAGAGCCATTCTAGTAGGGTTAATTACTCCCCAACAAAACGAACGAAAGGCAATTGAATACATCAACGAGTTGGAATTTTTGGCCGACACAGCGGGCGCTGTGGTGGTTAAGAAATTCTTTCAACGCTTGGATTATGCCAATTCTAGAACTTTTGTTGGAACAGGTAAACTAGAAGAGATAAAAGAATACGTTGCTAACAACGATATCAATTTGGCTATTTTTGACGACGAGTTATCACCATCCCAACTACGCAATATCGAAAACGAACTACAAGTTAAGGTATTAGATAGAACAAGTCTTATCTTGGATATTTTTGCCAAACGCGCACAAACCGCTCACGCAAAAACCCAAGTAGAATTGGCTCAATTGCAATACCTTTTACCTCGCCTTACTCGTATGTGGACGCACTTGGAGCGTCAAAGAGGGGGTATTGGCATGCGTGGTCCTGGTGAAACACAGATAGAAACTGACCGTCGTATTATTTTACGTCGCATTTCGTTGCTAAAAGAAGATTTGGCAAGTATCGACAAACAAAAAACCGTACAACGAAAAAACAGAGGCAAACTGGTACGTATTGCCTTGGTGGGTTATACCAACGTAGGCAAATCTACCCTTATGAACTTGATTAGCAAATCGGATGTGTTTGCCGAAAACAAATTGTTTGCTACCCTTGATACCACCGTACGCAAGGTAGTGGTTCAAAACTTACCTTTCTTATTAACCGATACAGTAGGTTTTATACGAAAATTGCCTCACGGCCTAGTAGAATCGTTTAAATCAACCCTAGACGAGGTACGCGAAGCGGATATTTGGGTACACGTAGTAGACATTTCGCACCCTCAATTTGAAGAACAAATGGAGGTAGTAGAAAGAACCTTACACGAAATAGAAGAGAACGAAAAACCTACCATTATTGTCTTTAACAAAATTGACGCCTACGAATTCCAACCCAAAGACGAATTGGATTTAATGCCTTCTACCCCACAAAATGTATCGATAGAAGAATTAAAGCAAACATGGATGTCAAAATTGGGCGAAAATTGTATCTTTATATCGGCTAAAGAAAAAATCAACATAGAAGAACTAAAACAGTTGTTATACGACCGCGCTAAAGAAATCCATACAGCACGTTTCCCCTACAACGATTTTCTATACGAAACCTACGACGAAGAAACCGAATAATACCCTGCTTATGTCATACAGGAAACTTACCTCAGAAGAAATCAGTCAGTTGCAAAAGCAACAATGTACCTGCGATAATTGGGACAACATTGAAGTAACTCAGTCGTTTGCCCCTCAGTACGTTAAACATGTACATTTTACAGGCAAGATACGAATGGGCGCATTTGAAAGCACCTTTATTCTAGACGGCGGCATTCCTAGGCACAGCGGTATCTATCACTCTAGCATTCACAACTGCTCCATAGGCAACAATGTGTACATTTCGCGCATTCACCGCTACATTGCCAACTACCAAATAGGAGACGATTGCTATATCGAAGATACAGAATGTATTACCACCACAGGCAAATCGTCGTTTGGCAACGGCATACGCGTATCGGTATTGAACGAAACAGGCGGTCGCTCTATTGCTATTTGCAACAAACTTTCGTCGCAATTGGCGTATATTATGACCTTGTATCGTCACCGTACAGATACCATCAAACGCATCGATCAAATTATCCAAGACTATACAGACAAAATCAGTTCTGAATACGGGTACATTGGCAAGCAAGTTCGCATTGCTAGTTGCGGCAACATCAAGAACGTACACATTGGTAGTTATGCTCAATTAGAAAGTGTAAATGAGTTAGAAAACGGCAGCATTAACAGTAATATTGCCGACCCTGTCTACATTGGCAATGGTGTAATGGCCAAAAACTTTATCCTTTCATCGGGATCGCAAGTAACCGAAGCTACCCTTATCGAAAATTGCTTTATTGGCCAAGGAACACAACTAGGGAAACACTTCTCTATTTACGATTCGGTTTACTTTAGCAACTGCCAAGGTTTCCACGGAGAAGCTTGTGCTATTTTTGGTGGCCCTTTTACGGTAACCCACCACAAATCAAGCCTGCTCATTGCTGGCATGTTCTCGTTCTTGAATGCAGGTAGTGGTTCTAACCAAAGTAACCACATGTACAAATTAGGCCCCATTCACCAAGGTGTGGTAGAAAGAGGTTCTAAAACCACCAGCGATTCCTACATACTATGGCCCGCAAAAATTGGTGCTTTCTCGTTGGTTATGGGTAGACACCATCACCACTCTGACACCTCTAACCTGCCTTTCTCTTACCTTATTGAGAACGACGATGACACCTACATTGTACCTGGCGTTAACCTACGTAGTGTGGGTACCATCCGCGATGCCCAAAAATGGCCCAAACGCGACAAACGCAAAGACCCCGAAAAACTAGACCAAATTAACTTTAACCTGCTCAGTCCCTACACCATTCAAAAGATGTATGCAGGTATCAATATCCTAGAAACTTTAAAAGAATTATCGGGCGAAACATCCGAAACCTATACCTACCACAGTACCATTATCAAACATTCATCGCTTTATAATGGCATCAAATACTACCAAATGGCCATCAATAAATTTTTAGGCAACTCTATCATTAAACGCCTAGAAATCACACCATTTAAGTCGATTGATGAAATAAGGAACCGCCTAAAACCAGATAGTTCCATTGGCGCAGGCTCATGGGTGGATTTATCGGGTATGATTGCCCCACAAAGTGAAATAGATAGACTGCTAAACGATGTTGACAACGGCATTTTAAGTTCGCTCGAGGCCATCAACCAACGTTTCCAAGAAATCCATGCCAACTATTATCAATACGAATGGACCTGGGCACTTCAAAAAATAGAAGAACGCCTAAACAAACCATACACCGAATTTACCATCCAAGACATCATTGATTTGGCACAAACCTGGAAAAAAAGTGTCGTAGATTTAGACAACCTACTATACGAGGATGCCAAGAAAGAGTTTACACTTATCTCTAAAACAGGTTTTGGAGTAGACGGCGACGAAGCCACCAAGCAACTCGACTTTATCAATGTACGTGGTCAATTTGAAAACAATCCATTTGTACAAGAAGTACAAGAACACATTGTCAAAAAATCGGCACTTTGCCAAGAACTTATTGATCGCATCAGTCCTTTGATGGCATGAAACAAGGTTGGTTTCAAATAAAAGCATACATAAAACACTGGTTTTCATCGCACACCAAAAGAGGAGACGGTGTGCACTCCCCTTTTATCTTTTCGTTTATTACTGATATAAAAAACGAAAAACATCCTTATTATGCCTACCACACCATTGAGCAAATACGCCAAAATCTACGCAACGACAAAGAAACCATTCATGTAACCGATTTTGGAACAGGCGTTTCTAGAGAACGCGCCATTTGTGATATAGTAAAGCGCAGTGCCAAATCGGCTAAAGAAGCACAACTGCTGTTTCGCATGGTAAGAGCCTACCAGCCAAGCACCATTCTTGACCTTGGCACCTGCCTAGGAACCAGCACATTGTACTTATCGCAAGGCAACACAAACGCACAAGTTTACACCTTTGAAGGTTGCCCAGAAACTGCCAAGATTGCGGCTACTAACTTTAAAAATGCCCATGCCCAAAACATTCAACTCTGCATTGGCGATTTAGCTGAAACCTTGCCTGCCACCCTAAAACAACTTTCTACGGTAGACTTTGTCTTTTTCGATGCCAATCACCAAAAAGAGCCCACCCTTTCCTATTTTCAGCAATGCCTGCAAAAAGTAAGTACCAACGGTGTTTTTGTATTCGACGATATTCACTGGTCAGAAGGCATGCAAGAAGCGTGGGATATCATATGCCAACATCCACAAGTGAGGGTAAGCGTTGATTTATTTCATGTAGGCATTTTGTTTTTTAATCCAGAGCTAAAACCCGCACACTATAAGATTAAATTTTAATCGACATGAAACCCTATACCAAAACCGGCGATAAAGGAACCACATCACTCATTGGTGGTAAACGTGTGGCCAAAACCGATATTCATTTAGAAATATACGGCACACTGGACGAGTTAAGCAGTTTTATTGGACTACTTAAACACTCGGTTTGCGCCGATCATCACACCTCACTTGTCAACATACAAGAAACACTGGTTCAAATCAACAGCCTTTTTGCCAACGATAACCCCGAATGGGACCAAAACCACCCCTTTAACGAGGCAAAAACAAAACAAATTGAGCAACAAATAGATCAAATAGACGAACAACTACCGTCCATTCAATCTTTTTTACTACCCGGATGCACTGCATGCAATGCTTTGTGCAATATTTGCCGATGCATTTGTCGAAGAGCTGAACGAAATATTCACCAAATTAAGCTACTAACCAACCAAGAAAAAGCAGCCGTTTACATCAACCGGCTTTCCGACTATTTTTTTGTTTTAGGTAGAATTTATGAACAGAATGCAGAAAAATAGAGGACACAATATTGTTTCTCGCTATTTTTTTCTTATCTTTGCAAACGCTTGTTATGAGCATATCGTTTTTGTTTTACGTAATAAACTAACTAACAATGTATTGGACACTAGAGTTAGCGTCAAAATTAGAAGATGCCCCATGGCCTGCCACTAAAGACGAGTTGATCGACTATGCAGTTCGTTCAGGAGCCCCTCTTGAAGTAATTGAAAACTTGCAAGAAATTGAAGATGAGGGAGATGTGTACGAAACCATCGAAGATATTTGGCCAGATTATCCTAGTAAGGAAGATTTCTTCTTTAACGAAGACGAATATTAAATTATTCTTTTTTTTGTTATTTTTTCTTATATTTGCAAAAATAACGCCCTAGCTTATGCTAAAAAAATAACAAGAAAAACAACAGATAAGGTCCATACAAACATTAAGTATGAAAAAAATTCTTATTGGTTTTGTCTTTCTTGTAGGTGTTTTAACACCCTCGCTAGCGCAGCAAGCCATCATGTTTAGCCAATACATGAACAACTTGATTCCTAGCAACCCAGCAGCGGTAGGACACAATGATATGATAAACGTGGGGGGCAGCTTCCGATCGCAATACGCTGGATTTGAAGGAGCACCTATTGTTTATAACGTTGGAGCAGATATCGGTTTCAACATTGCGAAAACCAAACACGGTGCCGGTATTAATTTTTACGACAACACGGTGGGGTTATTTCGCTTTCAAGATGTGAATCTTGATTATGCTTACCGGATTCCTATCAAGGATGGTTATTTAAGTGCGGGTATATCCGTTAACTTTACCACCGTAAGTTACGACACTGAGCGCTTACATACCGTTGATAGTGAATATCACTCGCCAGATGATCCAAGTATTGCACAAGCCAACGGGAACGATTTTAAGATGGATCTTGGAGCTGGCGTCTTGTTTAAAAACAAAACATGGTTTGCAGGTATTTCGCTCCTAAACATCTTAGCACCACAGTATCGGCTAAGCAACACAAGCGAAACAAACCTATTCGACAAAAGTCGAAACCTAATAATTTTAGGCGGATACAATATTTCTTTTACAAATCCGTTATATAAGTTGAAAGTATCAGCTGCTATTAACACGGATTTTGTTTCTTGGAGTGGTATTGCTAACGCTAATTTAGAATACAAAGAGCGATATTGGGGCGGTTTAGGTTATAGAATTGATGGAGCTGTTGTCTTTATGGCAGGAATCAGGGTTCTAGATGGATTAAACATCGCCTACTCGTTTGATTTACCAACATCAAGTTTGATTAACTCAGCTGGATCGCACGAAGTTTCGCTTTCGTATAGTTTCAATATTGATTTAGCTAAGAAAAATAAATATAAAAGCATAAGATACTTATAAGTACAACCTTAAATTAACAATGAGAAAGTTACTTTTACCTTTATTGGCGACTTTGATGCTAGCGAGTTGTGGCAACTCTGGTAGCGGTGAATTGGTAGGTGTTGAAGGTACTGCATGGTCAGAACCTAACCCCTACGGAATGGTGTTTATTAAACAAGGATCATTCACCATGGGTCCTAACGATCAAGATGCTTCATGGGCCTCTTCAACCCAATCAAAAGTGGTTTCAATTGATGCATTTTGGATGGACGAAACCGAAATTACCAACCGTGAGTACAAACAATTCGTTTACTGGGTACGCGACTCTATCGCTCGCGAAAAAATCATCACCGCAGAAAGCGAAGATCCAGGTTGGGAAGCGTCTGCATTCGTAGACAAACGTAAAAAAGATCTTCCTTACGAAAGTGAAAGCGAAGATTCTGGCAAAGGTGCTGTATTATACAAAGACAGCAACCGTCCTGCATTTGCTAAAACAGAAGAAGATGCTACAAGACGTCCAAAAATCAACTGGAGCGAAGAAATTCCATGGAACAAACCTACCAGCGAAGCACAAGCTAAAGCTATCGACTCTATGTTCTATGCACCAGAAGAAACCTTGGCATCTGCTGGTTTAGAATTGAACGGAGAAATCCTTAACTACAAATACTTGTGGATTGATTATGAACAAGCTGCATTAAAACGCAACAAATTCAACTCAAACAAAGGTCGTTACGAAAGCGATTTGTCTCTACTAGGTCAAGGCAAAGACAGCGCAGACGTAATGGTTAAAAAAGACACTTCGTACATTGACGAAAATGGTCACATCGTAAACAAAACCATGTTTGTTGAACTACGCAGTCGTCGCGACTTTATCTCTTCACGTATTATCAACGTATATCCTGACACCTTGTGCTGGATTCGCGACTTTACCTATGCATACAACGAACCTTACATGAAAATGTATTTCTACCACGATGGTTATGGCGACTATCCAGTAGTAGGTGTAAGTTGGGAACAAGCTACCGCATTCTGCCACTGGCGTACTCAATATTACAATGCCGCACAAATTAGAAGCGGACAGCCCATTGTACAAGATTACCGCTTACCAACCGAATCAGAATGGGAATATGCTGCACGCGGTGGTCGTCAACTATCCATGTATCCTTGGGGTGGTACCTACATCCGTACAGCAAAAGGTTGTTTCTTGGGCAACTTCAAACCTATGCATGGCAACTATACTGTAGACGGATACATGATCGCTGCAAAAGTAGGTTCGTTCCCTCCTAACGACTACGGTTTGTATGACATGTCGGGTAACGTAGCAGAATGGACATCATCTGCTTATCACGAATCAAACTATAGTTTTGTAAATGACTTAAACCCAAGTTACAATTACAATGCTAAATCGAACGATTCAGAAATCATGAAACGTAAAGTTATTCGTGGTGGTTCTTGGAAAGACATAGGTTACTACCTACAATGCGGTGCCCGTACCTATGAATACCAAACAGAAACTCGCTCGTACATCGGTTTCCGCTGCGTACGTAGCATCATCGGAGCTAATTATCAAAATTAAATACACAACCTTTAAATTAAACTAAGAAAATGGCAAAACAAAGTTTTTTAAGCAGCCCTAAAGGCAAAAAAATGGTTGGCTATGCATACGGTTTTGGTGCAGCCATCGTAATTGTAGGTGCATTATTTAAAATTCTTCACCTTCCTGGTGCAAGTATCGTTCTTACCCTAGGTATGGGTACTGAGGCTATCTTGTTTGCTCTATCTGCATTCGAAGATCCACACAAAGAATACCACTGGGATTTGGTATTCCCACAACTAGAAGGTGGTGAAGGTAGTCCTATCATGGGCGGTGCTCCTGCTGCTGCTCCTGCCGCTAAATCTGGCAACTCTATTGACGACATCGCTCAAGCTGGCAAATTGTCTGAAAGCGACGTACAAAAATTGAACGACGGCATCCGCAAATTGAGCGAAACTGCTGCACAAATCTCTGACGTTACTGCTGCCGTATCTGCTTCTAGCAACTACGCTCGCAACATGAACGCTGCTTCTGATGCTATCGGTGCCTTCGCTGCTACCCAAGCTAGTTTGAAAGCTTCTTCTGACTCTTTGTTTGCTTCATATAAAACTGTAGCAGAAAGCATGTCAAACGTTGCTGCTGATGCTAAAGGATACATGACAGAAATGCAAGGTATCACCAAAAATCTTTCTGCTATCAACGCAAGCTACGAAATGCAAGTTAAATCAATCAGCGAACAAGCTGGTATCGTAAGCGACGTAAACGATAACTTGAAAAAAATCCAAACTGCTATGGACGCTGCTTCTGCAGAAACTATCGCCTTCAAAGAACAAGCTACCAAACTTACTCAACAAGTTAGCAGCTTGAACAATGTTTATGGCAACATGTTGAACGCATTTGGTGCGAGAGTATAATTTAGATTTATTCACTGTAAATACTAACACAACAATATGAGTGCAGCAAATTGTCCAGAAACACCGAGGCAGAAGATGATTAGTATGATGTATATCGTACTAACAGCAATGCTTGCATTGAACGTTTCTACCGACGTGCTCAACGGCTTTACCCTAGTTCAGGAAAGCCTTAACAAGACCATAGAAAGTACACAACAAAAAAATACTGCGCTTTATGGTCAATTCAAAAGCGATAGGGATATGAACCCTATGAAAGCTGATGCAAAATATCAAGAAGCGTTGAATGTACAAAAGAAAACACAAGAACTATACGCAGAAATTGAAACTCTAAAACAAGAGATTGCTATTGCTGCGGATGGTGAAGGTGCCGATCCAAACAACATCCAAAATCGTGATAATTTGGACGTTAGTGCTCAAATCGCATTGGATTCAACCAAACCTACAAAAGAACAAAAAGGTATAATCTTAAAAGATCATATCAATGCGTACGCAGAAGAAATGGTGGCCTTAGTGAAACAAGATACCGCTATGGTAGCTGCTATTAAAAAGACCTTTAACACAGAAGATAAGGTTGTAAATGGTGAAAAACAATCATGGGAATCTGCTCGTTTCAACTCAATGCCTGTATCTGCAAGTATCACCTTGCTAACCAAAATTCAAGCTGACTTGCGCAACACCGAAGCAGATGTTGTAAACTATTTGAGAAAACAAATTGACGCTGGCGACTTCCGTGTAAACAAAATTACTGCCGAAGTTATTCCTGTATCGTCTTATGTAACTCGTGGTGGTTCTTACCAAGCTCGCATTATTTTGGCAGCTATTGACTCTACCATGACTCCTGCAGTTACCGTAAACAACAACAATGTTCCTAACGGCAACTACGAAGTTAAATGCGACAAAGTAGGTACATTTGATATCGCTGGTGAAATTGTTCTAACCAAACAAGATGGTAGCACACAAAGTTATCCATTCAAAAGCGAATACATTGTAGGCGAACCTACTGCTATTGTATCAGCAGATATGATGAACGTATTCTACGCAGGTATTGAAAACCCAATTAGTGTTTCAGTTCCAGGTGTAGCTGCTCAAAACATCAGCATCTCAGCAACCAATGCTAAATTAACCAAAACTGCTAAAGGTTGGAGTATCAAACCTATCAAAGTGGGTCAAGATTGTAAAATTACCGTTTCTGCTAAAGATGCAGAAGGTAAGTACAAAGCGGTTGGTGGTGCAAAACCATTCCGCGTAAAAGCATTGCCTGCTCCTACCGCTTACATTTCATTCCAAAAAGATGGTCGTGAGCAAAAATATAGAGGTCAAGGCAAACCTATCTCTAAAGCAAATCTAGTTAGTGCACCTGGTGTGCGTGCCGAATTGGCAGATGCTGACTTGGACGTAAAATACCGCGTTACTGGATTTGATATTACCACCTTCGACTCTATGGGTAATGCATTGATCAAACCTTCTGATGGTGCTAAATTCTCTTCTGAGCAAAAAGCAATGATCAACAAACTAGGTAAAGGCAAGAAGTTCTTTATCTCACGTATCAGAGCCGTTGGTCCTGATGGTATCGAAAACGTATTACCAGCAATCGACGTGTCAATTAACTAATAGCGGATTATGAAAATCTTAAATCGTATAGTAACTTTAGGAGCATGCTTAGTATTTTCATTGGTAATCAATGCTCAAGAAACAGACAAATCGTTTTTTAACGAAACGGGTGACATTGCCATTACCAATCTACCTACAAGTATTCCACTAGAGGACAGAAAACCTATTGAGTACAATAACCCAAGAGCAGACGATGTTGTTTGGCAACAAGTTGTTTATCGCATCATCGACCTTCGTGAGAAAATGAACTACCCTTTGTATTTCCCCGAAGAAGCGAGCGACAATCGTCAAAGTTTATTTACCTCTATCTTCCGTTTGTACGAAAACAATAAAATTAAGGCATACGAATACTTAGACAACAAAGAAATCTTTACCGAAGAATATCGTATTAATTTTGAAGACTTTGTAGAGCAATGCCAAATTATTTTAAGTGTAAAGACTGACTCTATCACTGGTGATACCTTGAGTGTAGAAATTGACGAAAGTAATATCCCTAATAAAGAAGTCTTGAAGTACTATGCAAAAGAGGTTTGGTATTTTGACAAACATAACTCGGTATTTACCGTTCGTTTAATTGCATTGTGCCCCATTTGGTACTACCAAGACCCTGATACAGAGCAACTGCTAAAACGCCCATTGTTCTGGGTAACATACGATGACTTACGTCCATATCTTGCTCAACAAGAAGCGCTTATATCAGATAAAAACAATGGTGCGCGCGAAACCATGGATGACTTGTTCATAAAACGTCGCTTTGGTAGTTATATTTTCAAAGTTTCGGGTGTGATGAACCGAAACATTATACAGTACAACACAACTGCAGAAGACATGCACAAAGAACAAGAGCGCATAAAAACATTCATCATTAATTACGAACAAGATTTGTGGGAATATTAAACCGCAAACAAAGATAAAGAAGAGGATACAAAACGTATCCTCTTTTTTGTTGTACACACAGTAACTATTTTTAAAAATTTTTACGACAGAAAGTCAACTATATTTCAATTCTATTCTATAAAAACAAAAGATAATCATTATCTTTGCAAGATAAAATGGCGACGGAGGACTTACATGTAAAGATTTTACGCTTTCTACCATAAACTTATGAATCAAATTCTAAAACAACACAAGATTACATTACTTGTGGTTGTATTTCTGTCTTTAAGCGTTGGGAATATGCATGCTGCATACAACCACGAGCTAGGACTATCGGGCGGAACAGCGTTTTATCTAGGTGATGCCAATCATTCAACACCTTTTCAGCGTCCAGGATGGTCTGCGGGTATGTTTTATCGTTACAACATAGATACCCGTTGGGCAATTAAAGCATCGGTACGCTATGCAGTAGTACAAGGCGACACACGCGACTTTGGATATACCTTCCCTAACGGGCAAGCATACGCTGAGTTTCAACGTGGTTTTGTAGATGCGGATGCTACCGTTGAATTTAATTTCTTTGATATCGGCGAGTCTAAATATTACAAAGCACGCTACCAAGCTACCCCATATATTGTGCTCGGTGTTGGATTAACAACGTATGCAGACTTGTATTCCGGTGGCAATGCATACAAGGTTAGTATTCCTTTTGGCATTGGTGGCAAATGGCGCATTAACAGAAGATGGACACTTGGTTTAGAATGGACCATCCATAAATTATTCATCGATAATTTTGATGTAACCAATGCCAACAATAAGGTATTAGACAATCCCTATCAAGTTCCTAATGTAGGTTTCTTTGATACCGATTTTTATTCCATTGCTAATTTATACATTTCGTTCAATTTATTTGACACTAATAAATATTGCCGTTAACGCATGAACCAATACAAAGAACTTATTGACAAAGATAGATTACCCAAACACATTGCCATTATCATGGATGGTAATGGAAGATGGGCAAAAAAGATGGGTAACCTACGTATCTTTGGTCACGAAAACGGGGTAACCTCGGTACGCGAAGCCACCGAAGCAGCAGCTGAATTGGGCATTAACTACTTAACTCTTTATGCATTCTCTACAGAAAATTGGAATCGTCCTAAAGAGGAAGTGGATGCGTTAATGAACCTGTTGGTTAAGACAATAGAAGCTGAAACCCCTACCCTTGCCAAGAACAATGTAAAATTACTAACCATTGGCGACACATCGCGTATGCCCAAGGAAACGGCAAGCAGATTGCAACAATGCATAGAACAAACGGCCAACAATACGGGGCTTCATTTGGTTTTGGCACTTAGCTATTCATCGCGTTGGGAGATAACCGAAGCTATCCGTAACATGGTAAACGATGGTCAAAAC
>CAJGDW010000040.1 GCA_904502115.1 Paludibacteraceae bacterium
ATCGAAACCAGTTTAAGCAAGGGCAAAGGCGACAAGCTAACCCTTACCGGTAACTTGGGCGATGTAATGAAAGAATCGGCTACCCTTGGATTGGAATACATCCGTGCACACCAAACACAGTTGGGCATTGCTCCCGATTTCTTTGAAACCCACAACATTCACATACACGTACCCGAGGGTGCCATACCAAAAGATGGTCCATCGGCAGGTATTACCATCGCTACCAGTTTGCTATCGGCTATTACTGGCCGCAAGGTGCGCAAAAACTTGGCCATGACGGGCGAAATTACCCTACACGGCAAAGTATTACCCGTGGGCGGCATCAAAGAAAAAATTTTGGCAGCCAAACGTGCAGGGGTTACCGACATTATGCTTTGCTACCAGAACCGCAAAAACATAGACGAAATTAAAGACATCTACCTAAAAGGACTTACTTTCCACTACGTAAAAAATGTAGAAGAGGTGTGGGCTTTTGCGTTAAAATAACTCGTTTCACTCGGACTAATCGACTAATCGACTAATCGGCTAATCGGTCACTGAGCTTGTCGAAGGGCCCGATTTGACTTTATTCGGGCTACGCCCTCATGATTTCAGGCTTCGCCTCGGCATAACCAAGCAAGCTTGTTTCTGCGCTCGGCTCGCACTGAAATTCGACTTTGGACTTTCGACTTTGGACTTTAGACGTTCTACATACACGGTATTTTTTGTGCTATTCTCGATGATGGGAATGGCACAAATTAATACGCAACGCCTTATAGACATAGGCCGTAATGCGTTGTACTTTGAAGACTACGTGGTAGCTATTCAATACTTTAACCAAGTAATCAAGGCAAAACCCCACCTTACCGATCCTTACCTTTACAGGGCTTACGCCAAACTTAATTTAGAAGATTACAGGGGCGCCATAGAAGACTGCAATGAGGCGCTCGACATCAATCCTTTTTTACCCAAAGTTTACTATTGTCGTGGTTATGCCTATCGACAAATTGGCGAATTGGAAAAATCGACCGAAGATTTAAAAAAATCGCTCGAGTTTGAACCTAACAATATCAATACCACTAATTTGTGGATTGAAAACCTAATTCGTTTGGAGCAAACAAACGAGGCTTTAAGTGTATGCGATTCGCTCCTTAAAGAATACCCCCGATACACAGATGGGTATTTATTAAGGGCGCAAATTCAACTACAAAAATCCGATACCCTGCAAGCGGTAGCCAACTTGGACACCGCCATTCTGTACAACAAAAGTGCCGACTTGGCCTACGCCTTGCGTGGCATGATTCGTTACGAATTGGGAGAGAATGAAAGCGGACTTTCCGACCTTGACAAGGCCATTAACCTAAATGCCTATCGTTCTGATTACTACGGCAACCGCGCCATCATCAAGATGAAAATGAACAACTTACGGGGTGCCATGAACGATTTTGACACCGCTATTGACATTGACAATAAAAATGCACTATCGTATTTTAACCGTGGGTTGTTGCGTGCCAATGTGGGCGATGACAACCGCGCCATTGACGATTTTAGCACCTGTTTGGCATTAGACCCCAACAACTACAACGCTTACATGCAACGTGCCATTTTGAGTGCACAAGTAGGCGACTACAAGGGGGCAATAAACGATTACACCATCATTTTGCAACAATACCCCGATTTTATTCCTGCTTACTATGGCCGAAGCGCTGCCAAACGCAAAATACGCGACAAAATAGGAGCCGACAAAGACGAGTACCTTGCCATGCAAATTGAGCAAGACATTCGCAGTGGCAAACGTGCACCCAAAACATCTAGAGAAATAGCGCTTGAACCCAATGCGCAAGCTCGTGCCATTGTGCACCAACTCAATGCACAGAAAAAAGACCGCTACGACAGCGACATCCGTGGACAAGTGCAAGATAAGGACGTAGCGGTAGTCCCACTCTCTAATTTTATTATTGGCACACCCAATCCAGACAATCAAATTAAGCGCCAATCGTTGTACAATGCCCAGTTAGACAATTACAACCAACTAACGGGTAGCGATTTGGAATTCTGCACAGTGCAAAAAGCCAAAATGGCCACCGATGTTAGCACGTACTTTAACACCATAGAGCGCTGCACCCAACAGTTGCAAGCCAACCCTACCGACCAACCCACACTGATGTTGCGCGGTTATTGCCTTACCCAGGTTGAAGACTTTGACAGCGCCATTGCCGACTTTGATTGCGTTATCAAGCACTACCCCACCAACGTACTAGCGTATTTTAACCGTGCCAACGCCCGCATCAAAGAAGCCGAGGTATCCAAAGATGGGCTTACAACGGCTACATGCATGTTGGCCATCAACGATTTGTACATGGCGTTGCAATTGGATCCAAAACTCATTTATGCGGTGTACAACATCGGTTACATTCATCTACTGCAAGAAAAATATGCCGATGCCATTACCTTCTTTACGGAGTGCATCAATACTTACCCCGACTTTGCCGAGGCCTACTACAACCGCGGCCTGATTTACATTTACCAAGGCAACAAAGAGGCGGGTCGCAAAGATTTAAGCAAGGCAGGCGAGTTGGGATTGCACGAGGCGTACAATATTATTAAGCGATATGCGTATTAGTCGCGTACTGCGTACGCTCCGTTGATGCGGTGATGCGACAAGCGACAATAAATTTTGCAATTTTATTTTTTATCATTAAATTTGTACGCTTATTGAATCGCGTACTGCGTACGCTCCGGTGATTCGGTGATTCGGTGATTCGACTAAACGACTAAACACCTAAACGATTCAACGATTAAACGATTCAACGATTCAACAAAAAAATATCACATTTATTAATCTATAATTTTTTACAGTATGGTTTATTCACACGAAGTAGAACACATGTGTGTTGTAAAAAAAGGTCCTAACCATGGTCCTGCTCCCATTCCAGAAGAAGGCAAATGGGTAAAATCGAAAGAAATTAAAGATATTTCAGGTCTTACACACGGTATTGGTTGGTGTGCTCCTCAACAAGGTGCTTGCAAACTTACTTTGAACGTAAAAGAAGGTATCATCGAAGAAGCATTGGTTGAAACCATCGGTTGCTCGGGTATGACTCACTCAGCTGCTATGGCTGCCGAAATCCTTCCTGGCAAAACCCTTTTGGAAGCGCTTAATACTGACCTTGTGTGCGACGCTATCAATACAGCAATGCGCGAATTGTTCTTGCAAATTGTTTACGGACGTACTCAATCTGCTTTCTCTGAAGGTGGTTTGGTAATTGGTGCTGGTTTGGAAGACTTGGGTAAAGGCTTGCGTAGCCAAGTTGGTACCATGTTCTCTACCAAAGCTAAAGGTGTTCGTTACTTGGAAATGGCAGAAGGTTATGTTACCAAAATTGCTTTGGACGAAGATGACGAAGTTTGCGGCTATCAATTTGTACGCTTGGGCGTTATGATGGAACAAATTAAAAAAGGTGTTGATGCTAACGAAGCACTTAAAAAAGCTACCGCCACCTACGGTCGTTTCACCGCAGAACAAGGTGCTGTTAAATTTATCGACCCACGTATTGACTAATTGAAAGGAGAAACAAATTATGATTAGAGAAGTAAAATTCGAAAGCCAAAACCGTCGTGAGGCTCAAATCAATAAAGTATTAAATGCATACGGCATCGCTTCTATCGAAGAAGCTAACCAAATTTGCGACCAATATGGTTTGGATCCTTATTTGGAATGCGAACAAACCCAAAACATCTGTTTTGAAAACGCAAAATGGGCTTACGTAGTAGGTGCTGCTATTGCTATTAAAAAAGGTTGCAAAAACGCTGCTGATGCTGCCGAAGCTATTGGCGAAGGTTTGCAAGCATTCTGCATCCCTGGTTCTGTTGCCGACGACCGTAAAGTAGGTATTGGCCACGGTAACTTGGCTGCTCGTTTGTTGCGCGAAGAAACCCAATGTTTTGCATTCTTGGCTGGTCACGAATCGTTCGCTGCTGCCGAAGGTGCTATTAAAATTGCCGAAATGGCAAACAAAGTACGTAAAAACCCATTGCGCGTTATCCTTAACGGTTTGGGCAAAGACGCTGCTATGATCATTTCTCGTATCAACGGCTTTACCTATGTACAAACTGAGTTTGATTACGCTACTGGCGAATTAAACGTAGTTAAAACCAAAGCTTACTCTAATGGCCCTCGTGCTAAAGTAAACTGCTACGGTGCTGACGACGTTCGCGAAGGTGTAGCTGTCATGTGGAAAGAAGGCGTTGACGTTTCTATTACTGGTAACTCTACCAACCCCACTCGTTTCCAACACCCAGTTGCTGGTACTTACAAAAAAGAACGCGTATTGGCAGACAAACCTTATTTCTCTGTAGCTTCTGGTGGTGGTACAGGTCGTACTCTTCACCCAGATAACATGGCTGCTGGTCCTGCTTCTTACGGTATGACCGATACTTTGGGTCGTATGCACTCTGACGCTCAATTTGCTGGTTCTTCTTCAGTTCCTGCACACGTAGAAATGATGGGCTTCTTAGGTATGGGTAACAACCCAATGGTAGGTGCTACTGTAGCCGTTGCCGTAGGTGTTGCCGAAGCTTTGAACAAATAATCCTGCCCCTCTTATAAACCAAAAGGCTCTCAGTTTTGAGAGCCTTTTTTGTTAATTCACACTATTTACATTACTTTTGCAAACAACACATTTGGTCTAATTCTTTGCTATGAAATACTTTTGTACGCTATTTGCCACTTTAATTATAGCATTTTCAGCTTGTTTTGCTCAAGAAACTGCTTACTATACCCAAGCAGTATCGTTGCTACACCAAGGAAATACAGATTCGCTCAAAGTACACATGCAAGCATGGGAGCAAGCAGAACCCAATAATGCCGAAATTTATGCTTTGTGGTTGAATTATTACTACATGACAGCAGGCAAAGAAATGGTAAAATTTCAAGAAGAAGAGCCCCTTGAAACTTCGTTAGCCATAGTAGATTCTACTGGGAATACGGTAGGTTATATGGTTTCGACCGTTGTGTACAATGAAGAAACCTTGCAAAAAGGATACGATAAAATAGACGAAGGCATAGCCCTTTATCCTAACCGACTTGACTTTTATTTTGGCAAAACACGCGTCATTGTAACTTGTAGTGACAACTACCCTGCTTGTATATCGGAATTTGAAAAGGTGTTTACCAGACAAAAAGAAAATAAAGGGAAATGGGAATGGACTTTTAACCAAGCTTTGGGAAATGGAAGCGACAGCTTGATTATCAACAATACACAATCGTACATAACTGCCATGATTGATGCCGGCGAGAACTCCTACGCTTCTCAACTCATTGACTTAAGCTTACAAGCCTACCCCAATAACGTGTATTTTTTGGCAGATAAGGCTGCGCTGTTGTACCAAAGTGGCGACCTTAAAGGTGCGCTTAACGCTTACCTAAAAATTTTTAAAACAGCCCCCAACGATTACTTGGTAGCATACAACATAGCTTACCTATACGAAAATATGGGAGACCTTAAAAAGGCACGTAAATACTACAAACTTGCTACCCAATCAAGCGAACCAGATATAGTCCAATCTGCCAATCAGGCATTAGAGGATATTAAGAAAGCGTTGGCAAAGTAATGTGGTAATTGTTATATTTACACGACTATACACTAACACTCACAAGCAGCATTACGGCAAACACCAACAAATTGATGGCCGTTTTGCCAAGAAGCGGATTTAATTGAACACCCAATGATTTTTTTAGCTGGCGCCACGTATTAATATGCAACACTATATATAATATAGGTGTAATAAGCGCCCAATAGGAAAGATGATACCACAAAGGCAACAGAAGCAACATGGCTATGATACCAGACCACAAATAAACTCGCCCCATTATTTTTCTACCAAAAATCACTACTGTGGTACGTTTATTCACTGCAGCATCGTCTTCCATATCGCGGTAATTATTCACAATCAGTACATTAGCAGCCAAAAGCCCGATAGTGATAGAAGTTGGTAAAACATATTGTAACCCCTCCCAACTTCCTGTTTGCAAAAAACAAGTAAGCGCCACAGGGACCACCCCAAAGAACAATACTACTGCCACATCGCCCAAACCGTGATGCGATAACGGATAAGGCCCCGTGCTATATGCCAAAGCAAACAACATTATCAGCATACCTACTATAACAAGCCACCATGGCCCATAAAAAAGCATCATACAGCCCACCACACCAGCCAAGCCAAGCGTAACAAAGGTGGCTGTTTTCATAGCCTTTGGCGAAATTTCACCCTCGGTTACTCCCCTACGAAAACCTTCTCTGCCTTTTTTATCCACTCCGTTTTTAAAGTCGTAATACTCGTTGCCAAAATTAGAAGCAATTTGAGCCAGCACAGCAAAAAGCAAGCACAACACAGCAGGCACTGCATTAAATTTACCTAAAAACACGGCACAAGCGATTCCTACCAGTACCCCTGACACACTTACCGGTAGCGTTCTAAGCCTCATGGCTTCTATCCAAGCCTTTATCATCGTTTATTTTTTAGCTACATACATACGACAAATTCCCAATGTGAGCGGTGTGTGCTCTACGGTAGCAAAGCCAGCCGATTTCAACATGGAAATAAACTTATCGGGTGCAGGGAAACGCAAAACAGAAGCAGGAAGGTATTCGTACGCACCTCTATCGCCAGAAATCATACCACCAATGGCAGGTAATATTTTTAAGAAATATAGTTTGTAGCACCAACGGATAAAAGCATTGGAAGGCACAGAAAGTTCCAATATAACCAACTTTCCACCAGGAGCTAACACCCTATACATTTGGCTTAAACCTAATTCTAAATGTTCAAAATTACGAACACCAAAGCCCACTGATATGCGGTCGAAAGTATTGTCTGCATAAGGCAAATCTTCGCAATCTGCCACAGAAAGTTCTGCACAGACGCCTGCTTTTTGGATTTTTTCTCTACCCACAGCCATCATTCCCTCAGAAATATCCACCCCTATCACTTGGCTTCCATCTGCCACTTTTTTAGCTATTTCAATAGTAAAATCCCCAGTTCCGCACGCAACATCTAGCACTTTAAGCGGTTCTTGCGTATCAACCAAGTTGCGTACAGCCTTTTTTCTCCAACCTTTATCAATATTTAGAGAAAGAATATGATTCAGCTTATCATAATCTGGGGCTATATTATCAAACAATTTTTTTACACCTTCTTTTTTTGCCATAATTATTTCAATTTTAATCTGATACAATATACGTATGTAAGCAGCATTATATTCATCAGTAACGCATAAATAATAGCAGGCAGTGCCATCTCGCCACTATTAAAGATAAAAGGCGAGGATGCTATCGCAATAGCTTGAGCCGCATTTTGCATTCCCACCTCTATTACTATGGTTCTTCTTACTGCATCGGTAAATTTACCCATCCTAGAAATACCCGAACTACATAGCATAGCCACCAAAATAAGCACCGATGCAGACAGTCCAAGCAGCGCAAAATTTTCTAGAATCTCATTTTTATATTGATAAAAGAACACCAATGCCAAAGTCATTAGCGCAGGAAAAGCCACTTTGCTCAACACTTTTTTCACTTTTTCTGCAGCAACAGAGAAATAATGTTTAAACAAACCTCCCAACAACATAGGCACAAAAAGTAGCAGTAAATTCTGCACCAATAGTTTTCCTATAGGCAAATGAATTTGCATCCCCAACATATTTGATACAGCACTTGCTACAAACTCCATAATAATGGGCAAAGTAAACAAGGTAATAACACTACTTAATGCCGTAAGCGTAACCGACAAAGCTACATCGCCTTTTGCCAACATAGAGAATACGTTTGACGAACTTCCACCAGGGCAACAAGCCACCAACACCAGCCCCATAAAGTACACCGCTGGCAAATCCAAGACCCAAGCTACCGCAAAAGCCAACATGGGCAATAACACAATCTGCCCAATTAAACCCAGCACCACCGCTTTTGGGTTTTTTACCACATCCAAAAATGCTTTTTTATTCAAATCAATGCCCAACAAAAACATCAATACAATTAAAATGGGCATCACTATCCAAATGGTATTCATATCCTGTTTAATCTTCTGAATATCCCAAAATATAATCGTTCATGTAATATCCATTACCAATATGAAAATCGCCTTGACGAAGAATCTTTAACCCCATATGTTGGTAAAAATGCAAGGCAGGGTTTTCGCGGTTCATATTGAGTTCAATGGCCAATGGTTTACCCTGGGCATGGGTGCGTGCAAAGTCCAATGCCTTTTCAAAAAGAATACGACCTAATCCTTTGCCCTGCCAGTTAGGTAGGATGTATATTTTGTGTAAGTGGAACATCGCTTTACCCTCTACATCGCCTTCGTATTGTACCGAGATATACCCGCATGGCTCATCGCCCTGTAGGGCGATGTAATACACATGCCCACTCTCCAACTGCTGCTCTAAACTCGGAAGCGAATACATCCACTCCATCATGTAGTCAATTTGATCGAGCGATAGCATCTCGCGATAGGTATGACGAAAAGCCACCTCAGCCATATCGTGTATGGTTTGTAAATGTTCTTTGCCTGCTTTTATTAAAGTATAATTGTTCATTTATTGTAGTTTTTTATTATCGATAAGCGTAATACAAAGGTACAAATTATTATTGAAGTAGGTATTTTATGCAGCGCTTAATGGCCAGCATGATGTAAATCGCTACAAATTACCGTCCTATTTTTAGGGAGGAATGGCTCTTTTTGGCTCTTTTTTATAACGTCCCCAAAAAATGCATTAATTTTGTATTATGGCAATAAAAACAGATTCTCCACAAATAACAGCCCTACGCGTGGCTGTAGAAAAAAGATTCGGTCATCCCATTGAAAGCCGAACCGATTTTACCTTATTGGCGTACGACATTGAGCGTGTTACCAATAACCACATAGCCGAAAACACCCTACGCAGGCTATGGGGACGCATTTCAGGTTACGAAACGGTATTTACTCGCACCTTAGACGTCATTTGTAAATACATTGGCTGCGAGCGATGGAGCGTTTTTTGCAAACAACTCAACAACGAAGACAACAAAGAATCTAGTATTGTAAAAGAAGGCATGTCAATTAAAGTAGAAGATTTACAAGTAGGCGATAAAATTCGCATTGGTTGGTTACCCGATAGGGTTTGTATTGTAGAATACGTAGGTGGTCGTACCTTTAAAGCCATCGACGCCGTTAATGCAACCCTTCAAACGGGCGATACCTTTGAATGCAGCCTGATGCTCAAAAACTACCCGCTCTTTGTAGACAACCTGGTACACGGTGGAGAGCACTGCGATCGCTACTCTATAGGACTCAATAGTGGACTGACAACCCTAGAAAAACTATAAAACACACTCTTATTTTTCTTGCTTTTTACCACAACAACATGTACTTTTGGCTTTTGTAAACCTGATTATGTAATGTTGTTATGACTTTTAAAGAGGCCTATATAGAAGAGCTGATCTCAGAAGGTAGCATTTTTCTACTCTACAAGGCACGCTGCGGCAGTAAATATATCATCCTTAAAACCACACGTTTAAAAGATGCCATGTTTACCGAAATTTTGCGTCGAGAATACAAGATAGGACTCACATTACACCATGCCTGCGTAGTTACCACCCTAGGCTTTGAAGAAGACACACCTGTGGGCGCTGCCATTGTATTGGAATACATCAACGGCACGACCTTACAGCAATTCCTTACCCAGAACCCAATCAGCAAAAAACAACAAAAGCAATTGATCGCTGACATTTTAGAGGGTGTTGATTACTTACACCACAAGGGCGTGCTTCACAACGATCTTAAACCAGCCAACATCATCATTACCCCACTAGGGGCTGCTCGCATCATCGACTTTGGTTTATCGGCTAGCTACGATAGTATTTACACGGGCGTTATAGGCGGCAGTGAGAACTATACGGCTCCCGAAATTTTAAATGGTCAAGGACATGCTGGCGCTGCCTCCGACATCTATTCTCTCGGAACCATTCTTCCACTTTTATGGGGCAATAAACACCAGAAAATTATCGACAAATGCTTAAAACAGAACCCCTCAGAAAGATACCAAAGCATTGTCGAGTTAAAAAAAAGCATTGCATTACAATACCATAAATGGGATTATATCAGCCTTACTCTTCTACTAATAACCATAGGAATCTTTGCGGTATCACCTTTTCTACAAAAGCAGTACACCAGCTACCAAGAAAAACAATACCAAAAAGAATTTTCGGCAGCACTCGATTCTGCCTACCAGTTCATGCACTCGCATATCCAACAACATCCTTACTGGGAGTTAGCATATTCTCATTATAACACATACATGCAATATTACCTCACTTTCTTCAATCAGCTAAACACGGAGGTGGAGTACAGAGCTGCCACATGGGTTATTGAAGAACAAAAAAAGGAAACAGAGTCGCTGCTAAAAGGGTTACCTTCACTAAACACACTTCCCTATCAAAAACAAGATTCATTGCTAAAAGACTTCTCCAATACGATGCAAAAGAAATAAGCACAAAGCGATTTAGGGCCATTTTAGGGCCAACCGTATTCATCCATAGTTCATATATTTGTTTCGTATTAACTATTATTTATTTCACACTATGGAGTCACAAAAAATTGAACAGTTCCTTGCTGTTAACGGAAAATTCTTTTCTCCCGAATCATTCCCACAAATTCGCACAAAATTAGCCAGCATTGACGATAGCCAAGAAACGTTATTGATGGCACAAGATTGGAAAAATCCAACCGTCATGTTCATCATTTCATTCTTCCTAGGCGGTTTTGGCGTCGACAGATTTATGCTTGGACAAACTGGCTTAGGTATTGTTAAATTCTTAACATGCGGTGGTGCTGGTATTTGGGCACTTATTGACTGGTTTACATCGAGCAAAAGAACAAAAGAACACAATTTCCAACAGCTCATAACCAGATTCTAAGGAACATTGAAAAAGACTTTTTTCTTTTTTCAGCAGAACAAAATAGCCATACTAACTACCTGTTTTCTATTAGGAGCAATAGTATGGCTATTCTTATACCGCATGGGGTATAGTTTTACCGTTTGCCCTAGCAAACTTATTTGGGGTATCCCATGTCCAGGCTGTGGTATGACGCGCGCCATATCATTACTATACGATGGCAAATATTTGAAAGCTTTCTATATGAACCCCAATATCATTTTACTGTTACTTTTTAGCATCACGCTTATTTTCTTTTTCATTACAGGTTGGTTCTATCCCAAATGGAATGTGGCATATTTTTTCGCCCAACTTAACCTATTGCTTAGAAAGAAGTATTTCCTCATCCCTTTCTTCGTCATAGAAACCTGCATTTGGGTCTACAACATTTTTAGCGACTTTTCGCATTTTTTTCTTACATTTGCACATACGTAACACGGCATTTATGAAACGCATCTATTCTAACATACTCGATACCGTGGGCAGAACCCCTTTGGTGGCTTTGGAAAGATATAGCCAGCAAATGGGCTTACCATCGCCCCTTGTTGCCAAAGTAGAGGCTTTTAACCCTGGCGGTAGTGCCAAAGACCGAGTTGCCGTACAAATGCTAAAACAAGCATCGGCCGATGGACTGCTACAAGAGGGGGCTACCATTATAGAACCCACCAGTGGTAACACCGGGGTAGGATTGGCCATGGTATGCGCAGTATGGGGCTATAAACTGATACTTACCATGCCCGATACCATGAGCATCGAGCGTATAAAATTAGCACAGGCCTACGGAGCAGAAGTCGTTTTAACTCCGGGTGCGATGGGTATGAAAGGCGCTATTGAAAAAGCGCAAACCTTATTAAAAGAAATTCCTGGGGCATGGATGGCCGGTCAATTTACCAACCCTGCTAACCCTGAGGCGCACTACCTTACCACGGGTCCCGAAATTTGGACTGACACCCAAGGCGAGGTAGCTATTTTTATAGCCGGCATTGGTACCGGCGGCACCATTAGCGGCGTGGGCAAATACCTAAAAGAACAAAATCCTTGCATTCAAATCATAGGTGCTGAACCTGCCGAATCGGCCGTACTAAACGGCCAACCAGCAGGGGCGCACAAAATACAAGGCATCGGTGCGGGTTTTATTCCCGATACCTACAACGCACCCGTAGTAGACAAGGTGATGGACATTACGAGTAACGAAGCCCTTGAAAAAGCCCGCTTGTTGGCTAAAACCGAAGGCATTTTAGTGGGCATCTCGTCGGGATGCGCTTTGGCGGCAGCCACACAACTTGCTCTTTTGCCCGAAAATACGAACAAAACCATTGTGGTGCTTTTGCCCGATACCGGCGAGCGCTATTTATCTACGGAACTGTTTCAATAGTCGCAAATTTTGACTAATCGGTAAATCGACTAAACGATTTATGTTTCGGCGATTCAATGCTCGGCAAACGCTCCCGGTCGGATTTTTTCAAGTAGCGAGAGCAGAGGCAAGTTTACTTGACTATGCCGAGTCACGAGAAAAAACATGGAATAATTTACACATACAAAAACTACAAAATGTGAACTCGCTTTGCTCAAACAACACATTTTGCTTAACGTTTTTGCACATATAAATCTATTTCCGACCTCCGCTAACGGCACTCGCATTTGAATCGCCTCACCAAATCAC
>CAJGDW010000041.1 GCA_904502115.1 Paludibacteraceae bacterium
ATAGACAACATAACTTTCCAACTAGCAATACGAGTAACTAGCAATAGGATTGCACCCAATGCAATGGCAATGATGCTGGTTTCACCAATAGAACCTGGGATTAAACCAATAATGGCATCCATTATGGTAGAAGGTTCGCCTACGGCATTTACCAAATTAGTTTGTGTGGTAGGTGATACTGCAACTTGACCCAAAGGAGTAGCACCAGTAAAGGTGTCAACTAGTTTTCCTTCGCCCAAACCTAAAATACCGTCTTGAGCAATCCAAACGCCGTCGCCCGACATTTTAGATGGATACGAGAAGAACAAGAACATACGGGTAACAATGGCCACGTTAAAGATGTTCATACCGGTACCACCAAAAATTTCTTTGGCAAAAATAACGGCAAATGCAGTAGCTACGGCTAGCATCCACAAGGGGCAGTCAATAGGAACAATCATAGGGATGATAATACCCGACACCAAGAAACCTTCGTGAATTTCTTCACCTTTAAATTGTGCTACGGTAAATTCGATACCCAAACCTACCAAGTATGACACAACAATTTTAGGCAATACTGCCAACAAGCCATACAAAAATACATCCCAGAAACAAGTTCCTGCTAATTGACCAATGGCTAAATAGTGTTGATAACCAACATTGTACATACCAAATAACAAGGCAGGCATCAAAGCTATCACCACCATAATCATGATGCGTTTTGAGTCGTTCGCATCGTGAATATGAGCACCCGATTTAGAGGTGGTATTTGGCACAAACAAGAAAGTTTCAAATCCGTCGAATACCGAACGGAACATCGATAATTTACCGCCTTCAGAGAAGGTAGGTTTCATCTTATCGAGCAAATTTCTTAAAGCATTCATTATTTGTTGTTTATAGTTTTCTGATTAACACATTTCTTTTCTCAAAAGGTCCAAGCCCTTGCGTACAATTTTTTGCAATTCCACTTTTGAAGAGCAAACAAATTCAGCAGCAGCAAAGTCTTCAGGGGCCACTTCGTAAATACCCAAAGCTTCCATTTTTTCGATATCACCAGCAATGATTGCTTTGATAAGGAATTCAGGATAAATATCCATAGGGAAGACTTTATCGTATTCACCCGACATAATCATGTGACGTTCGCCACCCAATACACGGGTATCAAAATGGAAATTCTTGCGTTTGCGCAAGCAAGAACACATACCCGACAAGAACGAACCACTTACACTGAACATTTTGAAACGAGGCATGATCCAACCCAACATTTCGTGTACGTCATCGCCTTCGGGAAGAACGGTTACTTGCGATACCAATGGGTTTAACCACGATTGGTCAAAAATTTGTGTACCAGACAATGGATTACCAGCAATAATGCGCGATGCAACACCTTGACTGATATTAGCACGTACCAATGCTGAAACAGGAGAACCCATAACAACCTTATAATAGGTAGGTTTAACTACATTCTCGCCCACCAAAGCAACGGTTTTTGAAAAATCTAGTTTACCTTTTAATATATAGCGGCCCATAATTACCACTTCTTGTGGAGTTACGGTCCAAACAATTTCGCCACGGTTAATAGGAGCTACTTTATTGATTTGAACCCCTACGTTACTTGCAGGATAATCGCCCTCAAAACAAGTTACCTCAGCACCTTGCAAACCATTTGCCCATGTAGCATTTTTATCAACACCTACGTAAACAGGAGCGATTTTTGCCAACACGTTGATAGCTGCTTGGAAATTGGCGGTTTCTTGCGATAGAATAAAATTCATATCGGGAGCCAATGGAGCATTATCGAAAGCCGAAATAAAAATAGCACGAGGACTATCGGTAGGGTTAGCTACTACATCGTAAGGACGTTGTTTGAAGAAAGCAAACATACCTGCATCCGACAAACCTGCTTTGATTTCTTCTACAGATCCTGCCCAATTTACAGCGGGCAACGATGCTTGGGTTGCTTGATTGTCGTTTTCTACAACAATGTCTAAAATTTTACGACGTTCGCCTCGGTTAATGGCCGATACAACACCACTAACAGGAGAAACTACTTTAAAGCTTGGATTCTTCTTGTCTACAAACAAAACAGAACCAATTTCGACTTTATCGCCTACTTTGGCAATGGGTTTGGGTGTCATGCCGTAAAAATCATCGGGATTAAATCCGATGAATTTGGCTTGCGACACCTGTCCGTATTCTTTGGCAGCTGCACCAATCATACGAATGTCGATACCCCTCTTTGTTTTGATTACTTTAGCCATATAATAATGAAAATAGTATACTCTATACAAAATAGGGTACAAAGATACAAAAATAAATGAGAATTGAGAAAGGAGAAAGGAGATTTTTATTAACTTATTGACTAATCGGGGAATCGACTAATCGGTAAATCGATATTGTTCGGTCACTGAGCTTGTCGAAGTGCCCGAGGATATTGAGAAATCGTTTAATCGACTAAACGACTAAACGCCTAAACAAAAAAAGTATTATCTTTGCAGCATGAATTGGCAAAAAACAATACTTGTTTTGGTTAGTTTAGCATGGGCTCTTTTGGGGCATGCGCAATACACCACACGTTCTTGGGGCAACAACATCAAGAGCGTGCAGATTGCCAATTATGCAAAAACACCCCTCTACCCCATTGTCACCTTGGGCGAAGAAGAATGGGTAACCTTATCGTTCGATGATTTAAACAGCGAGGCTGCTACCTACTCGTATCGTATTACCCACTGCACAGCCAATTGGCAAAAATCGGCCGTTCAAGAAAGCGAATACATGGACGGATTTACCACGAATTACATTGACGAGGTAAGCACATCGAGCAATACGTATTTTACGTACGACCACTACGAATTACAAATTCCCAACGACAATTGGCGTTTTAAAATTAGCGGGAACTACGTAATTGAGGTATTTAAGGACAACGACCAAAACAACCCCGTTGTTACGGCTTGTTTTTCTGTTGTAGAACCTAAAGTGAGTATCCATGGCGAAGCTTCGGCGCGCACCAATATTAGTTATCAAGGTAAATATCAGCAAGTTAATTTTAATGTAGACTACAGCGGATATACCGTTAAAGACCCACACAATGAGATTATTGTTGTGGTGGAGCAAAACAGACGCCAAGACAACAAAGTGATGCTAAACACCCCCGATTATTGGGAGAAAAATACGCTTCGTTACCAAAACAACAACCAACTAATTTTTGAAGCAGGCAACGAATACCGTACGTTCGACATTTCGTCGGAACGTGTTTTAAGCGACCGAGTAGAAAGTATTCAATATTTTGACCCTTACTTTCATGCTACGCTTTACCCCGACGAGTTTAGAAACAAAAAACAGTACGATTACATAGAAGATGTAAGTGGTAGATACATTGTGAACGTACAATTCTCGGACCAGCCCGAGGTAGACGGCGACTACTATTTTACCCATTTTACCCTTCCCGTTGACCAACCCTTTTGGGACAGCGACGTGTATCTGATAGGAGAACTAACTGGCAACCGACTCACCCCCGATGCCCGTATGCAATACAACCCCGAAAAGCAATGCTACGAAAAAGTATTGCTACTGAAACAAGGCGGTTACAACTATCTTTATGTAACCGTACCCAAAGGCAAGAACCAAGCCACATTGGCCGCCATCGAGGGCAATCTTTGGCAAACCGAAAACGAGTATGCCATTTACGTTTATCACCGACCATTTGGCAGCAAATACGACCGATTAATTGGTTTTACGACGCTTTGGGCTAATTCACCTTCTGCTTACTAAATTAACTATGAAAATATTTTACACCATTCTGCTGTTGGTTATTTCCAACACCTTTATGACCTTGGCATGGTACGGTCACTTAAAACTAAAAGAGTTTAAATGGTTTGAAAGTTGGCCACTCATTGCTGTAATTGGACTCAGTTGGGCCATTGCACTGTTTGAATACTGTTTTCAAGTACCAGCCAACCGCATTGGTTTTGAAGGGAACGGCGGTCCTTTTACGCTTTTGGAGTTAAAAGTTATCCAAGAAGCCATTACCCTAGTGGTATTTATGATTTTTTCGGTATTGGCTTTTAACGAAAGCATTCGCTGGAACCACATTATTGGATTTATCTTGATGGTCTTATCGGTTTACTTTGTGTTTAAGAAGTAATTTTAAACGATAGTACGATAAAAAGTTGTTTTTATGAACGATATGTTGTACTTTTGTTAGCATTAAAACCTTAAAATTATGGCAAACGAACGTATTTTAGTTGTAGACGACGAAGAAGATTTGTGCGAAATCTTGCAATTTAACCTGGAACAAGCAGGTTATATGGTAGATGTAGCTTACTCTGCCGAAGAAGTATTGAAACAAGACAACTTGGATTCGTACCAACTATTTATGCTCGATGTCATGATGGGCGAAATATCGGGTTTCAAACTAGGAACCATGTTGCGCAAAAACGACGCTACTGCCAACATTCCCATTATTTACCTAACTGCTAAATACACCGAAGCCGACAAATTGCGTGGTTTTTCTATTGGTGCCGACGATTATATTTCAAAACCCTACTCCATTAACGAAGTATTGGCTCGCGTAAAAGCGGTTTTGAAACGCACCTCGCAAAATGCCGCTAGTGCAGCACCTGTAAAAACCAACGAGATTGTTCCTCAAAAAGAAGAAGATGTTTTGATTTTCAACGACTTGCAAATCAACCTTATCAATAAAACTACCTTTATTGGTGCTACAGAAATTAGCCTTACCAAAAAAGAATTTGAACTATTGGCCTTGTTTTTACAATGCCGCAATCGTGTGCTATCGCGCGAACAATTGCTAGAAAACATTTGGAAAGGCGAATCGAATGTATTGGACCGCACCATTGACGTTAACATTACCCGACTTCGTAAAAAAATTAAGCCATACGACAAAAACCTGCAAACCAAACAAGGTTACGGCTACATTTTTTCGGAAAAATAGTTGACACTTTGTCATATTCTTAGTTTTGGCATTGTTTTTGCTCTATCATGAGCAAAGAAAACAATTACTAAAAATACAAGAATATGAAACAAGGTAACATTGGAGTAACTTCGGAAAACATTTTCCCCGTTATCAAGAAATTTTTGTACAGCGATCACGACATTTTTTTGCGTGAATTGGTGTCGAACGCTGTGGATGCTACTCAAAAATTAAAAACCCTTTCGTCGGTAGGTGAATTCAAAGGCGAATTGGGCGAGTTGAACGTATCGGTACGTTTGGACAAAGAGGCCAAAACCCTTACCATTTCGGACCGCGGCGTGGGCATGACTGCCGAAGAAATTGACAAATACATCAACCAAATTGCTTTTTCGGGTGCCGAAGAATTTCTAGACAAATACAAAGACGATGCCAACGCCATTATTGGACATTTTGGCTTGGGTTTCTACTCGTCGTTCATGGTATCAAAAAAGGTTGAAATTTACAGCCAATCGTACAAAGAAGGAAGCAAAGCGGTAAAATGGAGTTGCGAGGGCAACCCCGACTACACCATGGAAGAAACCACCAAAGCCGACCGTGGTACCGACATCGTGCTTTACATTGACGATGAAAACGTAGCTTTCTTAGAAGAGAGCAAAATTACCGAGCTACTGAATAAATACTGCAAATTTTTGCCCGTTCCCATTGCTTTTGGCAAGAAAAAAGAATGGAAAGATGGCAAAGAACAAGAAACTGCCGAAGATAACATTGTAAACAACGTAGAGCCAGCATGGGTAAAGAAACCTGCTGACCTTACCGACGAAGATTACAACAAATTCTACCGTGAATTGTATCCATACGGCGAAGAACCTTTGTTCCACATTCATTTAAACGTAGATTATCCGTTTAATTTAACCGGTATCTTGTACTTCCCTAAAGTAAAGAACAACATTGAGTTGCAACGAAACAAAATTCAACTTTACTGCAACCAAGTATTTGTTACCGACAGCGTAGAAGGCATTGTTCCCGAGTTCTTAACCTTGTTGCACGGGGTTATTGACTCGCCCGATATTCCACTAAACGTAAGCCGTTCTTACCTACAAAGCGATGGCAACGTTAAGAAAATATCGAGCCACATTACCAAAAAAGTAGCCGACAGATTGCAAGAAATTTTCAAGGCAGAACGTACCGAATTTGAAAACAAATGGGACAGCCTTAAAATCTTTATCAACTACGGTATGCTTACCGACGAAAAATTCTACGAACGTGCGGTTAAGTTCAACCTATTTAAAAATACCGATGGCAAATACTTTACTGCCGAAGAATACAAAACTTTGGTAGAAAGCAACCAAACCGACAAAGACGGCAACCTAATTTATTTGTACACCAACGATGCTGAACAACAATTCAGCTACATAGAGGCAGCCAAAGCCAAAGGATACGATGTTTTGGTAATGGACGGACAATTGGACGTTCACTTGGCATCGATGCTAGAACAAAAGAACGAAAAGAGCCGTTATGTACGCGTGGATAGCGATACCATCGACAACATTATCTTAAAAGAAAATGCGGCCACCGTAACCCTTACGGCCAACCAGCAAAATGCACTAAGCAGCATCTTTAAAGCCGAATTGCCCGAAGACAAAGAAAACAGCTACTGGGTTAGTTTTGCAGCGTTGGATGCCGAAAGCATGCCAGTTATGATTACGCAACAAGAATTTATGCGCAGAATGAAAGAAATGGCAGCTACCCAAGGTGGCATGATGAGTTTTTACGGCCAAATACCCAACAGTTACAACCTAGTGGTAAATACCAATCATGCGCTTATTAAACGTTTGTTGGAAAACACCGAAAACAGTTTAGGCGAAAAGGTAAATCCTATCAACCAACAAATTGCAGAGTTGAAACAAATGGTAGAAACCATTAACGAGGCCAACAAAGACAAGAAAGACGACGAAATTGCCGAAACCGACAAAGAGTTAATCAAATCGAATAACGACAAAGTGGCGGCATTGGAAAAAGACAAAGAAGCCCTTTACAAAGAATTTGCAAAAGGCGAAGACATGGTTCGTCAGTTGGTAGACTTGGCATTGCTTGCCAACAACATGCTAAAAGGCGAAGCACTCAGCAAATTTGTAAAACGCAGCACATCGTTCATTTAAAACGATACGCTAATGGCATAAAAAAGCTCGATTCTACTGAATCGAGCTTTTTATGTATCATTAAATAACTATTTCTTAATAAACGCAACTATTTCTTTACGATAAGTAAATACCAACAACAAACAGTACATTAACAGAACCGATACAAATACGTATTTTTTATAAGTTAATCGCCAGTGCGTTGGCGGAGTTGCATTCAATGCCATGGGCGATATTACCTCAATGGGTTCACTGCTGTAATCCAAGATATTTTGGTAACCCAACATCTTTTCATTTAACTCAATAATATCCTTATAAATCAACTGAGGTTGTTTGCGAAATAGCATAGACATCGCACTCGAATTTTCGTTGATAGGAATTGATTTTCTTGAGTTTTCAAAGTACTCAATATTGCGTAAACTATCTAGTTTGGCTATCTCGTTTTGTATTACTTCGATGTTATGACGAAGACCTGACAAACGCATTTGATTCTCTTTATGCACGTAAGGATCATTCTTGAAGTAATTTACAATAGCATCACCCCACAAACGAATGGTAGAAGAATCTTTACTGCGTACTTCTACAGCAAAAATATCCGACACAACAGGAATGCCTTCTTTTTGGGAAGTTTTATTTTTTAGTTCTACTTTATAACCCGTATTCAACGTATCTGTAGGATATACATAAGAAGGGAACAAGCCACGATAAGATACGATAGCATTAGCAGGCACTTTTAAATTTTTCATAATAACATCGCCCGATTCCTTAGACAATGATTGCAATGTGCTAATATAATCGCTACTTTGTCCTACGCGCACTTTTACCAACATATTGCCAGAATAAACAGGATTAAAATACTCAGGCAACAAGATTGCTACTCCCAAACCTATAAGAACAGCAAGGAGCATAAAATACCATTTTTTTAATGCAAATCGGACTAAAAAAAGGATAGGCGAAAACACATACCTATTGAAGAGTTCTACACCCCATTTTATTAAGTCCAATAAATCATATTCTTTTTTGTGTTCCATATCTTATTTAATTTAGATTAGCGTAATTTTAAGCGTTTTCCTTCTACTGCCTTTTGGGTATATTCCATGTTGTTCAAATCGTACAATTTGTGCAAACGAATACCATATTGTTGCGAAATGCTGTGCATTGACTCACCAGCTTGAATAACATGATATCCTTTACCCTCTTCGACTGATTTCTTTTTTCGTTGAAGATATACTATTTCGCCCTCTTCGGGTTGGCGTGTTTTACGATCTACATCGTTGTAGCTGCAAATACATGAGAAGGGGATTTTGTGTGCTTTAGCAATGGTATAGTACGATTCTCCTTTTTGTACAATCACGTATTTTAAACCTTGATTGTTTTTAATTGCTTGTTGCTTAACTGGAGTCTTTGCATCGCTGGATGTTGTTTTATACGATTCTGTATCAAAACGTTGCAAATTATTCTCTTCGATTAGTGTAATAAGGCGTTTAGCATAATTAGGATCGGTAGCATAACCGGCTTGTTTTAAACCTTTTGCCCATCCTTTGTAATCGGTTCTATCCAACTCAAACAAGAAAGCGTAACGCGATTTATTTTTCAAGAACAAAGAGTGGTCGATAAAAGAGTCTTCAGCACGATCGTATTTACGGAAACACTCATTCTTTTTATCATCATCATGATATACACGTTCACCATCCCAATCGTTGTGGCATTTGATTCCAAAGTGATTATTGGCTTTTACAGCCAACTCCGATTTACCTACGCCCGATTCCAAAATACCTTGCGCCAAGGTGATACTTGCAGGAATTCCGTAATCGTTCATTTCGCGCATAGCGATGTTCTTATATTTCTCTATATAAGCATCATATTGAGCATACAACGGTAGCGACAAAAAAAACAGAAGCGACAAAACAACTCCTACCAAACGAAATCTATTTTTTTGCATATCGATATTTTTTATTTGGTTACAAAAGTAATCGTTTTTACGATATTTAAAACCTATTTTTTGTAAAATTCTTGAAATTCACGTACTTTTGTGCTACAATGGAGAAAAAATTAACAACATCCTTATCGGAAGCAGACTTGAAATTAATTGAAGCGGCAAAACAAGCGGCTTTAACTGCTTATGCTCCTTATTCTCAGTTTCACGTGGGAGCAGCTGTACTGCTTTCGGATGGTCGCATTGTAAAAGGTTCTAACCAAGAAAACAAAGCGTACGGTTCATGCGTATGCGCCGAACGAGTAGCATTGCTATACGCAACAGCTAATTACGCTACCACCCCACCCGTTTCCATTGCTATTTGCGCCATGCAAAACAATACCTATATGGCGCAACCCGTTACTCCTTGTGGCGAATGCAGGCAAGTACTCATGGAAATGCAAACGCGCTTTCAAACCCCCATTCGCGTTGTTATGTACGGAACAGAACATAGTTTAGTAGCAACAGACGCATCGCTACTGCTTCCAGCATCCTTTTAAACCACATTAGCACCATGGCTGGCATTAAGCACTTAGACCGCTACATACTCAAAAACTTCTTTAGAACGTTTTCTACTACGTTCTTTGCAAGTATTTTTGTATTGCTGATGCAGTTTGTATTTCGGTACATAGATGACTTTGTCGGCAAGGGCGTTGGATATGGAATTATGGCAGAATTCTTTTTTCATGCTGCCATGTCGCTTGTACCACTATCACTTCCACTCTCCATTCTTATAGGTTCGTTAATGACCTTTGGCAATTTGAGCGAACGTTTGGAATTGATGGCCATGAAAGCAGCAGGCGTATCGCTTTTCCGCATTATGCGTCCCTTGATAATGGCCATAATCGTCCTAGCAATTGGTAGTTTTTATTTTTCAGACTACGTACTGCCTAATGCACAAGTACGAATGTGGACCCTGGTTTTTTCAATACGCGAGAAACCGCTTGAATTAGAAATACCCAAAGGATCTTTTTACAACGGAATCACAGGACGCAATATTTACGTCGGAGACAAAACAGGCGATGCCTTACTAGACGTGGTTATTTACGATTATTCAAATGGTTTTGAAAATACCACCATTATTTTAGCGGATACTGGGTTTATTAGTCAAAGCGAGAACAAGAAAAAACTTATATTGCGCCTCTATAGCGGAGAAACGTTTGAGCATTTAAAGGAAAGTGGCGACAACAAACGACCCAACAAGGTCATTCCCTATCGCCGGGAAACCTTTGCACACAAAGAAATTGTCATTGACTACGATGCCAATTTCAATGAATTAGACCCAGGATTTTTGGAGCAACAATACGTTAGCAAGAATACACAAGAGTTAATGTATGCTGTCGACTCGATTGATAAGCGATTGGCAAGATTTGATTCTACTGCCATGAAACGGATCAAAACAACCACTTACTTTAATCGCAACCAGCGAACGGCAGCCGAAAGTATTGATACTACCAATATAACCGCACAGGTTGATACGATTGTTAATCCTAAAAAACAATACCTACAACTTTCTGACTATTACAAAAAGATGGTCATCAACACTGCTTTAACCCGTTCACGCGTAGTACAAAGCGACATTGTAATTAGAAAGAACGATGTTGAATGGTTAAAAACAGAACAAAGACGCCACACCATAGAATGGCACAAGCGCCACACCTTGCCCTTTGCCTGCCTTATTTTCTTGTTTATTGGGGCACCTTTAGGCGCCATTATACGCAAAGGTGGCATGGGTATGCCTCTAGTAATGTCGGTTGTATTATTTATATGCTACTACATTATAGACAATACGGGTTATAAACTAGCACGCGAAGGTGTATGGGAAGTATGGCAAGGGATGTGGTTGAGTGCATTTATTCTTTTGCCACTAGGTATCACACTTACCTACATGGCAGCCAATGAACGTACCCTTACAAATGGCGAAACGTATAAAAACGTTATTAAAAAATTTTTTACTATCTTTACAAACCGATTTAAAAGAAAAAATAAAAACGAGATAATATGATACTAAACACCATTGAAGAAGCATTAGCCGATTTTAAAGAAGGAAAATTTTTGATTGTAGTAGATGATGAAGATCGTGAAAACGAAGGTGATTTTATCATAGCTGCAGAAAAAATTACACCCGAAGCCGTTAACTTTATGTTGAAAAACGGTCGTGGTGTGTTGTGCGCTCCCATTACCGAAGACCGTTGCAGGGAGTTGGAATTGAACCGCCAAGTAGACAACAACACCTCTATCTTGGGCACTCCTTTTACCATTACCATCGATAAAATTGAGGGTTGTACTACCGGTGTATCGACTGCCGACCGCGCCGCTACCATTCGCGCCCTAGCCGATCCAACCTCAACTCCTCAAACCTTTGGTCGTCCTGGACACATCAATCCACTATATGCTAAACAAAAGGGCGTTTTGCGCCGTGCTGGACACACCGAAGCGGCTGTCGATTTGGCACGTTTGTCGGGTTTATATCCTGCTGCTGCATTGATAGAGATTATGAACGAAGACGGCACCATGGCACGCATGCCAGATTTGCAAAAAGTAGCAAAAGAATTTGGCATTAAAATCATCACCATTAAAGACTTAATTGCTTATCGCCTTCAACAAGAATCGATTGTTGAAAAAGGCGAAACAGCTAATCTTCCTACCAAATACGGCGACTTTAAAATCATTCCATTCCGCCAACTTTCCAATGGTTTGGAACACGTAGCGCTTGTAAAAGGTACATGGGAAGAAAACGAACCCATTTTGGTAAGGGTTCACTCGTCTTGTGTTACGGGCGATATTTTTGGCTCGCTACGTTGCGAATGCGGCGACCAACTTCACAAAGCCATGGAAATGGTAGAAAAAGAAGGTAAAGGTGTTATTATTTACCTTATTCAAGAAGGCAGAGGTATTGGTTTGATGAACAAAATCAAGGCTTACTCGTTGCAAGAACAAGGCCTAGATACCGTAGATGCCAACATCCAGCTTGGTTTCAGCCCCGACGAACGCGATTATGGCGTTGGCGCTAGCATTTTGCGCGAAATTGGCGTTAGAAAGATGCGTCTTATCTCTAACAACCCGGTTAAACGCATTGGTTTGGAAGGTTACGGACTAGAGATTGTAGAAAACGTGGGCATCGAAGTGGGTATCAACAAACACAACGAGCACTACATGCAAACCAAGAAGGAGCGCATGGGGCATAATTTGAAGTTATAGTCGCTTCGCTGCGCGAAGCTCTGATGATGCGCTAACAACAATACGAACATCTAAAAAACTGAATTAAGAGATGCAATTCAAGGCTTGCGAAGCCCGAAAAAGCGGAGTTTACTTGGCGTAAATGAGCATTTTGAGGGCAAGCATAACGCAGAATTGCGCTCTTAATTCAGTTTTTTTATCCCCAAATAATATTAAC
>CAJGDW010000042.1 GCA_904502115.1 Paludibacteraceae bacterium
ATTCATTACAAACGTCGGTAGTAATGGTAAACCCGGGAGGAACAGGTACGCCGATCAAGTTCATTTCGGCCAAGTTAGCACCTTTACCACCCAACAAGTTTCTCATGTCTGCTTTACCTTCGGCTTGTCCGTTACCAAAGGCATAAACGCGTTTTTTGTTGTCCATAGTAAATTTTTATATAATGAGTAATTAATTGTTTAGTCGATTAGTCGATTAGTCGATTAGTCGATTAGTCAACTTTTTAAGGAGTGCAAATTTAACAAAATACTGATACAAAAAAAAACGTTTGCCCCTATTTTTTAGACAAACGTTCAATTTATTTATGCACAAACTGTAATTGCTTTATTTGTAACGGTTTTGATACATTCTTTCGCCAAAAATTCCACTGCCTACACGTATCAAAGTAGCCCCTTCTTTAATGGCTATGGGATAGTCGTGCGTCATGCCCATCGAGATGTGTTTAAAATGTTCCGATGCAGCAAAATAATGCAGTTTAAAGTACACAAACAAACGGGTTATTTCGGCAAAATCTGCCCGTATTCTAGCCTCGTCATCGGTATTAGATGCCATACCCATTACACCATCGATTCTAATATTGCGAAGATTTACAAATTCTTCTGACGATAATATATCTTCGCACTCCTCTTTTGTTAGACCAGACTTGGTTTCTTCTTGTGCCACATGAAACTGTAACAAGCAGGGAATAATGCGGTTATTTTTAAGGGCTTGCTTGTTAATTTCTACCAACAAACGCAGCGAATCGACCGACTCAATGCACGCCACGTAAGGGGCAATGTATTTTACTTTATTGGTTTGCAAATGCCCAATAAAATGCCACTTTACATCGTCGGGCATGGCCATGGCTTTGGGTACCAATTCTTGCGCCTGACTCTCGCCAAACAGACGTAGACCAGCATCGTAGGCTTCTTGCAATGCCTCTATGGGATTAAATTTCGATACCGCCACCAACTGCACGTGCGCTGGCAACGAACTTTTAATGTCTTGTATGGCCGATGCTATACTCATTTTATCTAAAAACTATATCGTTTATTACGGTGGTGCCAACGGCATCGTTTAACAACTGCACCAAATGTTCGCGTTTCATTAGCAAGTTTCCACGCAAGGGCGCCGAACTAATGGACACGTACAACACCTTGTTTTTAATCTCTAAATGGGTGGTTTTGCGACGAATTACCTCGCCCATTTGCTCCTCCCATTTGAGCATCAAACGTGCCTCGTTTATCTTATCGGCAATGCCCAATGCTTCAAAATAAGCAGGCATTACTCCGGCTACTTTTTGGGGTTCGCTGCGTTTCATACAATGGCACCGTTTTGAATGGTAAAGAGTTTTTTCTCGCCTTCTACCCTATCTAAAAGGTAATCCAGGTGTTCGCGGTTGGTATCGGTAATAAAAATTTGGCCAAACTTATCGCTGGCTACCAATTTAACTATGCGTTCTACCCTTTCGGCATCCAATTTGTCAAAAATATCGTCCAACAGCAAAATAGGGAATTTTCCACACGCCCTGCGCATAAATTCAAACTGCGCCAACTTAAGCGCCACCAAAAAGCTTTTGGTTTGCCCTTGTGAGGCAATTCTTTTAAGCGGATATTCGCCCAAATAAAACGCCAATTCGTCTTTGTGAATGCCCACAGTGGTATACCCAATGGCTTCGTCTTTGTACCTACTTTGTGCTAGTTGTGGCAACAAATCGCCTTGTTGCAAGTGCGATTCGTACTGAATAGAAACTTGTTCCTTATCGCCCGCAATTTCGCTGTAAAACTGCGCAAAAATAGGAATAAATTGGGTTAAAAATTCGGCTCGTTTGGGGTAAATATAGCTGGCTTTTTGCGCCATCATACCCTCGCAAACGCTCAACAACTCGGGGTCGGTAGCATGCGCCCTGAGCAGGGTATTTCGTTGCAACAATGCTCTGTTGTAATCCAATAATTGGTGCAAATATTCTTTATCGTATTGCGAAATAATGCCATCAATGAGTTTTCGGCGCTCGCTGCTGCCCTCAATAATCAACTCCAAATCGTTGGGCGATACAATTACCAACGGCACCAAACCAATGTGGTCTGCCAAACGATCGTACTCTTTTTTGTTGCGTTTTACTACCTTTTTCTGCCCTCTTTGCAAGCTAACCGACACCCTATCTTGGGCGTTTTCGCTGCTAAATTGCGCATCGAGCAACAAGTAGGGTTCGTCGTGACGAATTACTTGCGTATCGGTATGACACGTTCTGCTTTTGCAAAAGGCCAAATAGTAGATGGCATCCAACAAGTTGGTTTTACCCATCCCGTTGTTGCCTATAAAGCAATTTACGCCCTTGCAAAATTGCGCCTCAATTTCTTTGAGGTTCTTATAGTTAGTTGCCGATAAGGTTTGTAAAAACATCGCTTTGTTCTGTTAATGCGTTAATTTTTACTGATTTCTCATTTAAATTCATACAAAAGTAATATTTTTTTGGTGAATCGACTAATCGACTAATCGGTGAATCGATTTTTTTTTTGCGATTAAACGTTGCGAAGCAACTAGCGACAAGCGACATTTTACTTTTGACATTTGACTTATATTTATTACCTTTGCACCTTATTATATAACATAACCAAAAATCATGAAAAAAGCCACATTTTTTGCAGTAGTATGTGCTCTTTTAGCATTCTCTGCTTGTACATCCAATAAAGAATTAACTATGCCCAATTTGCCAAAAGCACCATTAGAAGTTGTAAGCGGAACCGTTTATCGTACCAAATTGTACAATGCTAATTTTGGCGATAGCCTAACAGTAGATATCTGGACACCAGAGGGATACACTACTGACAAAACCTATCCTGTGTTGTACATGCACGATGGTCAAAACCTTTTTGACCCCAACAGCACTTGGAACAAACAAGCTTGGAACGTAGACGATGCCATTACCAAATTGGTGGCCGAAAACAAAATAGAAGCACCCATTGTAGTAGGTGTACACAGCATTGGCGAAAGCCGCATTGGCGATTTGATGCCTAAAAAAGTGCAACCACTTATTAAAGATTCTACTGTTTGGGAATACATGGATACCATGTGCCAAGGGAAATACCGTGGCGATGCCTACGTTGATTTCTTGGTAAACACCATTAAACCCTTTGTAGACAGTGTGTTTAGCACCAAACCAGAGGCCGAACATACCGTTGTAATGGGTTCTAGCATGGGTGGATTGATGTCGTTCTATGCACTTTGCGAAGCACCTCAGGTATTTAGCAAAGCGGGTTGTTTTTCTACCCACATCGGTAACGATCCTAACAACGGTGCTTTGGCATACGCTTTGATGGATTACCTAGAACAAGCGTTGCCACAAGATAATGCACATTACATTTACCTAGATTGTGGCGACCAAAACATTGACGCACCATACGCGCCCTTCTACCCTGCTTTGGTAGAAAAAATTGAACAATTAGGATACAAAGATCGCATGTTGCAAGGTTTCTATCCAGGTGCAGGTCACACCGAAACCGATTGGGCTGCCCGCGTTCACGTCGCACTAGAGTACTTTTTTTCACGTCGCTAGTCGCTAGTCGATAGTCGCTTGTCGCTTGTCACTAGTTGCTTCGCAACGTTAAATCGAATAACCGCAGAAAGTTTGTGCAAGCCGAGAGCAGAGTCAAACTTGTTTGAACTATGTCGAGGCGCCGTCAAACTTATTACATGATTTTAGGCATCGGTTCAGCACAACCCATGTAAACATGGTTTCTGCATTCACCTTGCGCTAAAATTCATGAGAGCGAAGTCCGAATAATCGTTTAATCGCAAAAAAAAATCGATTCGCCGATTAGTCGATTAGTCGATTAGTCAATTATTAGATAATAACATGGAATTTCAAATTCGACATAACAAAATAAGACAGGCTATGGCACAAGTGGGTGCCGATGCCTGCCTGCTAACCACCCCCGTAAATGTGTACTACACATGCGGACACATCATCATCGGTTATGTTTACCTACCCTTGCAAGGCGACCCCACCTTTATGGTGCGCCGCCCTAACAACCTTGTAGGCGACCATTTTCAAATGGTTCGAAAATTAGAAGAATTACCCGTCCTTTTGGCAGCAAAAGGACAATCGATGCCCAAAACCTTGCTAGTTGAAGGCGACGATATTTCGTATGCCGAATGGGTACGCATCGAAAATTGTACGGGAGCCAAACTGATAAACGGTTCCAAAATTATACGCTACGTAAAAAGCGTAAAAACCGCTTTTGAGCAAGAGCAATTGCGCCTATCTGGCAAAAAGCACACCGAAGTAATGGAAAAAGTACCTAGCCTATACCGTGCAGGCATGACCGACCACGAGTTTAGCGTAGAAGTAGAACGCCTTTTCCGTTTGCACGGTTGCTTAGGCTTGTTCCGCATTTATGGAAGCACCATGGAATCGCACATGGGTTCGGTTCTATCGGGCGATAACGCCGCTGCTCCATCGCCCTACGATTTTGCATTGGGCGGAGGCGGCATGCACAGCTCGTTGCCATTGGGCGCCAACGGAAGCGTTATAGAAGAAGGACAAACCGTTATGGTCGATATCAACGGCAACTTTACGGGTTACGTTACCGACCAAAGTAGAACCTATAGCGTAGGTAAATTACCACAATTGGCCTACGATGCGCACAACGTATCGATAGAAATTCAAGCAGCCATTGCCCAAGCAGGCGTACCCGGTACTACTTGCGAGCAAATGTGGCAACTATCGCTCGATATTGTAAAAAAATACCAACTAGAAGCCTACTACATGGGCATCAGCCAACAAGCCAAATTTGTAGGACACGGTATTGGTATGGAAATTAACGAATTGCCTGTGCTTTGCGGTCGCAATCCACAACCATTAGAAGTGGGCAATACCTTGGCACTGGAACCCAAATTTGTCATCCCTGGCGTAGGAGCTGTAGGTACCGAAAACAGTTACATTGTACAAGAAAACGGCATGGAGAAAATTACCTTTGCCCCCGAAGAAATTATCGACCTTACGGTCGACTGTCGCTAGTCGATTGTCGCTTGTCGATTAGTCAAAAACCATGAGCGCAGCGAATAAATAAATTATATATAAACCATAGATGAGCCAGGGAAATCATCGATTCACCGATTCACCGACTCACCGATTCACCAATTATTTATGGAATACAATTTTAAAAACATCGAACAAAAATGGCAAGTTTATTGGAAAGAGCATGCTATTTACAAGGTAGAAGCAGACGCATCGCGTCCTAAGTATTATGTTTTGGACATGTTCCCTTATCCATCGGGAGCTGGCTTGCACGTAGGTCACCCACTGGGTTACATTGCTTCTGATATTTACAGCCGTTACAAACGCCTTAAAGGTTTTAACGTGTTGCACCCCATGGGTTACGACGCCTATGGTTTGCCAGCCGAACAATACGCTATTCAAACGGGTCAACACCCCGAAATTACTACCCAAAAGAACATTGCTCGCTACCGCGAACAATTGGATAAAATTGGTTTTTGCTACGATTGGGACCGCGAAGTGCGTACTTGCGAACCCGGTTATTACAAGTGGACCCAATGGGCGTTTATCCAAATGTTCAACTCTTGGTACAACAAAGATGCCAACAAAGCCTGCCCTATTACCGATTTGGTAGCTATTTTTGAAAAAGAAGGTAACCAAAACGTAAACGCAGCTGCTGAAGCGCCTTTGTTTACTGCCCAAGAATGGAACAGTTGGAGCCTAAACGAACAGCAAAACATGTTGATGAACTACCGTATTGCCTACCTAGCCGACCTTAAAGTAAACTGGTGTCCTAAATTGGGTACCGTATTGGCTAACGACGAGGTAAGCGAAGGATTGTCTGTTCGCGGTGGTTACCCTGTAGAACAAAAAGTAATGCGCCAATGGAGTTTGCGTGTATCGGCCTATGCCCAACGATTGTTAGACGGCTTGGATAAATTAGACTGGACCGACTCGCTAAAAGAAACCCAACGCAATTGGATTGGTCGTAGCGAAGGCGCCGAAATGGACTTTGCCATTGCTGGCAGCGACCTTACCATGACCGTATTTACCACACGTGCCGATACTACCTTTGGTGTTACCTTTATGGTATTGGCTCCCGAAAGCCCTTACGTAGCACAAATTACTACCCCCGAACAAAAAGCAGAAGTAGATGCTTATCTTGATATGGTAAAACGCCGTACCGAACGTGAACGCATTGCCGACCGTCGTGTAACTGGTGTTTTCTCGGGTGCTTACGCGGTGAATCCATTCACTGGCGAAAACATTCCTGTATGGATTTCAGATTACGTATTGGCAGGCTACGGTACCGGTGCTATTATGGCCGTTCCCGCACACGACAGCCGCGACTATGCGTTTGCTAAACACTTTAACTTGCCTATCATTCCCGTTATTGAAGGTTGCGATGTAAGCCAAGAAAGCTTTGATGCCAAAGACGGTATTATGTGCAACTCTGGTTTCTTAAACGGCTTGCAAGTAAAAGAAGCCATCGCCACTGCTAAAAAATACATTGCCGAAAAAGGCATTGGTAAGGTAAAAGTAAATTACCGTTTGCGCGATGCTATTTTTAGCCGCCAACGTTACTGGGGCGAACCCTTCCCTATCTATTACAAAGACGGACAACCATACACCTTGAGCGAAGACCAATTGCCTTTGCAATTGCCCGAAATTAGCACCTACTTGCCTACCGAAACGGGCGAACCTCCATTGGGTCGTGCCGAAAACTGGCAAACTGCCGACGGTTATCCATTGGAATTGAACACCATGCCTGGTTTTGCAGGTTCGTCTGCTTACTACCTACGTTACATGGATCCTCATAACAACGATGCGTTGGTAAGTGCAGATGCCAACAACTATTGGCAAAACGTAGACCTTTACATTGGTGGTACCGAGCACGCTACCGGTCACCTAATTTATAGCCGTTTCTGGAACAAATTCTTGTTCGACTTGGGCATTATTTGCAAAGACGAACCATTCCAAAAACTGATTAACCAAGGTATGATTCAAGGTCGTTCTAACTTTGTATACCGTGTAATTGGTACCAATCAATTTGTATCGTACGGCTTAAAAGACCAATACGAAACCCAAGAAATTCACGTGGACGTAAACATTGTAAGCAACGATATTTTGGATACCGAACGCTTTAAAGCGTGGATGCCCGATTTTGGCAATGCCGAATTTATTTTAGAAGACGGCAAATACATTTGCGGTTGGGCGGTAGAAAAAATGTCTAAATCGATGTTTAACGTAGTTAACCCCGACGATATTGTAGAAAACTACGGCGCCGACACCCTACGTTTGTACGAGATGTTCCTTGGACCTTTGGAACAATCTAAACCTTGGGATACCAACGGTATTGACGGTGTTCACCGTTTCTTGAAACGTCTTTGGGGCTTGTTCTTTAGTGGCGATGACGTATGTGTTACCAACGACGAACCCACTGCCGAAGAACTAAAATCGCTACACAAAACCATTAAGAAAGTATCGAGCGACATTGAACAATTCTCTTTCAATACCTCGGTAGCTGCCTTTATGATTTGCGTAAACGAGCTAAACCAACTAAAATGCCACAAACGTGCTATTTTAGAGCCACTAACCATTTTGTTGGCACCTTTTGCACCTCACATTGCCGAAGAATTATTCCATGTACTAGGTGGCGAAGGTACCGTTTGCGATGCAACCTACCCTGTTCACAACGAAAGTTACTTGGTAGAAAACAGCGTAAAATATCCTATTTCGTTTAACGGCAAAGTGCGCTTTACCTTAGAACTAGCTGCTGGATTATCGCCCAAAGAAGTAGAAGAGATTGCACTTGCCAACGAACAAACCAAAAAATTTATGGATGGCAAAACCATTCGTAAAGTGATTGTTGTTCCAGGTAAAATTGTGAATATCGTACTTGGGTAAAGTTAGGAGTGAGGAGTTAGGAGTGAGGAGTTACTCGATTCGTCATTCGTAAAGCGAATACATGAACGACCTAAAAAATAAGATGTTGGGTGCGCTAACGTGGAGCAGTATAGACCGCGTAGCACAGCAGGGAGTACAATTCCTCATTGGGATTGTACTCGCCCGCTTATTATCGCCTACCGATTACGGATTGATGGGTATGGTGATGATTTTTGCAGGGTTATCGTACGTGCTAGTAGAAAGCGGTTTCAATTACGCTTTGGTGCGTACCAAAGACCTTACCCCACAACACACCAACACTATTTTTTATACCAACCTAGCCATATCGTGGGCGCTTTATTTGTTGTTGTTTTTTACAGCACCTTACATTGCCCAATTCTTTAACCAACCCCAACTAACGGCCATTGCCAGGGTCACCTTTTTAGCCATTTTGTTCAATGCTTGCTATTTAGTACCCTATGCTCTAATTGGTAAAGAACTCAATTACAAATCGTTAGCAAAAATAAACCTTTCTGCTACCCTAATGAGCGGCATAGCAGGCATTGGACTAGCTTACTTGCAATACGGTGTATGGGCATTGGTAGCCCAACAAACTACCTACCACTTTTTTAGGATTTTTGGGTTCTATTATTACACACGCTGGAAACCACAACTTACTTTTAAATGGAACGTTATACGAGAATATGCTCGTTTTAGCTCGCATATTTTAGCTAGTTCGCTTTTATCGGTTATTTTTAATAACATTTACACCTTTATACTAGGCAAGTTATACCCTATTAAACAAGTAGGTTACTATACGCACGCCTACAAAATGAGCGAAACTTCCAACTTTACCTTTTCTGCCATTTTGGGTGCCACTTACAATTTATTTGCACAAATACACGATCAAAAAGAACGCCTTTGCCGTATACTCAACACCATACAAGAACGTGCTGCACTCATTGTTATACCCATAACGGTATTACTCATCGTAGATGCCCATCCCCTTTTCTATACCCTGTTTGGCGAGAAATGGATGCAGGCAGTTCCCTATTTTCAGCTAATTTGTGCTGCTAATTTACTAGCGCCCTTGTTCCAAATCAACATTCATGCGCTCAATGCCATTGGCAAATCGAACGTTAGTTTTGGCATAGAATTGGGGAAACGTGGACTCATTTTAGCATCCATCGTTGTGGGAGTATATTGGAATATCTTGGGGTTACTTTTGGGCTATGCCGCGGCATGCACACTGGCATGGTTAATCAGCAGCATGGAAGTTAAACGATTGCTACACATCAAGTTATCAAAACAAATATGGCATATTACACCGGCCATCTTGTTCTCTATTGCGATGGCTTTTTTATGCTATTATGCATCGCTATTAACCGAAAATATCTACGTTCAACTAATTGTTAGGGCACTTGTTTTTGGTTTGGGCTATTGTATACTGATTGCTATTTTCTACCCCACTCTTTACAAAGAAGCTATTCAGTACATAGCAAAATTACGTCAACCAAAACAAAAATAACTTTTTAGCTACCGACAAAGAAGGTTTTGCCTCTTTATAACTGACTACAGATGCCTTAAAGTCATGTTTCCGCAATTTACCTAGTAGGTTCATCGTTGCCCACAATCCCTTATGTTTAAACTCATTAAACAAACAAACGTAATACTTACGCAAAACAGCCTCGCCCATGAATGGCAACGTTATTTCATGCTCCAAAACAAGTTGTTCCAACCGTTTTAAATAAGCCGTTAAGTGCTCATACGATTTGTAATTGTACGAACCAAATGTATTACTTTGATGGGTAATATGAACGTACAGTGTTTCTGGAACCGCTACTACCTTGTTGGCATGCAAAAACACTTCAATATTAAACAAAGCATCTTCGTACGATAATTTCCGGTTATCGGGAAATTGAATTTCGTTCTCGTTTATTAATTGTGCCCTGTATAGTTGATTCCAAATGCTATTCGCATTGTTAAAACTTTGCGTATTGGGTATCGAATGACGCGAACACAGCATGGCTTCTAGCATCCCCTTTTGTAACTCGTTGGGTTGAGTGGTTTCGGGGAAACGATAAAAATCTTGCTTATTACCACATCTGTTTTCTATAGCAGAGACAACAACATCGGCATTGGTCTCTATTGCCTTATTATACAAGACCTCTAACCAAGAAGGTTGCACATAATCGTCATGGTCGGCAAAAGCGATGTAATTTCCCTTTGCCCTTTGCAACCCTTTGTTGCGCGAATAACCAATGTGCAAGTTTTGCTCATTTTCTACAATCACAATGCGACTGTCTTTCTGCGCATAGGCTTTGGCTACTTTATCGGAACCATCAGTAGGACAATCCAATACCAATATCAACTCAAACTGGGTAAAAGTTTGAGCCAAAATACTATCTAGCAGGACATTAAAATGCTTGCCAGCATTGTAAACGGGAACAATTACACTAATGGGCAAACTCATGGCAGTAGCATTTGGTATTGGGTTATCAATTGTTTTGCCACCGATGCTGGGGCGTATTTTTGAAGCACCTCATTGGCAATTTGCTGGGGTTGATACGTTGCATATTGTGCTTTTATTTTGCACATAGCATCGGCTGCTTTTGCTGCATCGCCCACCGGTACCAAGCATCCATTGGTAGCATTGACAAAATCGGAGGGTCCCCCACAACAAGTTGCCACTACTGGCAAACCCAATGCCATGGCCTCTATGTACGATACCCCAAAGGTTTCCGATTGCGACAGCAACACAAACGCATGTGCGTTAGCAAGGCATTCTTGCACCTTATTGCGTGGCATCGCACCCAATAATTTTACTTTATCGGTTAGGTGCAACTGCTCTATTTTTGTTTGCAATGCTCCCCTATAAGGCCCATCGCCCACTATCTGCAATTGTTGGTTTGCATCTGCTTTAAGGGTCTGAGCAAAAGCTTCTAACAAGGTATCAAATCCCTTGGGTTGGATTAAACGCCCTACGGATACCCAAGTAAAAGGGGTGATGCCGTTATCTGCTTGGTGATGCGGTGATTCGGTTATTTGGTTGGTGAGGCGGTGATTTGGTGATTCGGTGAGCTGGTCTTCTTTGGTCACTGAGCAATGCTGTAAGGCTAACACATTGGGCACCACTTGCGCATCAATGCCAAAGTTATGGTGTAACCTATCGGCATAGGCAGTTGATACAGCTGTTATAACCGATGCGGCGGAAAAAGCCTTTTGGGCTAATTTTTTATCGAGCGACGAGATAGCATCTAGCGACTTGTTTAGTTTGCTGCTATGCTCGGTATGCACCAAAGGCACACCCGACAAAGCAGGCAATTGGGCAGCAATCGCTCCCATAAAATAAAAGTGCGAATGCAACACATCGGGTTTGCCCCAATGTTTCTCTACCCTATTATACATTTGCTTGCACCAAAATTGCAACAAGCCCAATGCACGCCGATACACTCCCGTTGGCAACGATAATTCAAACACAGAAATTCCCTCACGAACGTACCTACGAATACCCCAGAAGCGTTTTTCGGTTATTTTTCTAAAGTCTAAAGCCAAAAATGCCACGTCTACGTTTGCATTTTTAAGGGCAAGGGCTTGGTCCCACTCAAATATTCCATTGAGCGGAGCTTTAGCCGTTGGCACACCACGCGATATGATTAAGACTTTCATGACTGTTGAATCATTTCTGCCAACCGTTGCGCGGCATAACGTCGCGAGTATTGTTGATAGTAGGTAGAAGAAAGGTTTGTATCTGCTTGCAAGATAGTATCCAAATAATGGGCAAGTTCATCCGAATGATAGGAACAACAACTGCCCGCTTGGCATTTGTTTAGAATGGTAGCGGCATCGCCCTCTTTGGGTCCCACTAGCAAAATAGGTTTTTGGGCCGCCAAGTATTCAAACAGTTTACCCGTCAAGATACCTTTATTATTGGGAATATCGGGTATGCACAACAACAGCACATCCGAAGCGCACATATAATCGACCGCTTTGGCATGTGGCACGTAATCTATGTATTCTACCTCGTATGGTAATTGAGTCAGCAACTGTTTTGCCTCGTCGCAAACTACCCCCACAAATCTGAGCAGCAATTTATCTTTCCAAGCATCGGCTATTTGTTGCAAC
>CAJGDW010000043.1 GCA_904502115.1 Paludibacteraceae bacterium
CGGCCGTGTATGCTTAGGGCAGCTATGCCTTCGTCTTGCAGCCTTTCTGCCAAATCAACAATAATTTTACTGCTATCGTCCCAGCCCAAACGGGTTTTTACGGTAACAGGTGTCTTCACCGCATTTTTTACCGCTTTGGTAATGGCCAACATGCGAGGAATATCGCGCAAAAGCCCTGCTCCAGCTCCCTTGCCTGCCACCTTTTTTACAGGGCAACCAAAGTTAATATCAATGATGTCGGGATGGGCACTCTCGGCAATCTGAGCAGCCTCTGCCATGGCTACGGGGTCTTTACCGTATAGCTGAATAGCCACAGGTCTTTCTTCGTCGCTAATGGTTAGCTTCTGTTCGGTACGCGATACGCTGCGTATCAAGGCATCGGCCGAAATAAACTCGGTATACACCATATCGGCCCCGTAACGTTTACAAAGCATCCTAAAATTAGGGTTGGTAACGTCTTCCATCGGCGCCAAAAAAAGCGGATTTTTAGAAAAGGTAAGGTGTGCTATTTGCATGGGTACGAATTCTTATTTCTGCAAAGTTAATAAAAAAATCGGCGAAACGATGTCCGTCTCGCCGATTCGTTATAAGAGGTTGGTTTTACTTTTTAATAAACTTGCTCACTCTGTTGCCGCAACGTGCAATGTACATGCCCGTAACAAGGTTTTCGGTGGGCAAAACGGTGGTGGGCCCTGCTACGGCTTGGCTCAATACCAATTTGCCGTTCAAATCGAATACGTTAATTTGATTTTCTTGCTCCGATTCGTTCATGAACACCGAAATTTGCTGAGTGGTGGGGTTAGGGTACAAAATCATGGCAAGGGGCATTTCGTTGCTGGTAGACTCGTTTACCGATGTAATCTCGTTCGAGAAACCAAAGGGTTGAGTACAGGTTTCGCCAAATACGTTGGTAATGAATGCACGCACATAAATACCTTGGTAGCCTTCGTAGCTAAAGGTTTTGCCGTGACCTACTACGGTCGATCTGCGCGACGAGTTAGCGTTCGATGTTTTATCGGTAGAGTAAATCCATTTTACATCGCCGTTGGCCTCGATGGTGATGGTTTTATTTACTTCATCTACCACAATGCTGGTAATGCGTGGAGCCTTGCCCTCGCCGCTGCCTTTGGGTTCGTAGCAGAAGTAGCTGTTACCGTTTATCATAGCGGTTTTTAAGGCAGGAGTGCTTAGCTCTGGCATAAGCATAAAGTTGTAGTTTCTAAATAGTTGGCCATCGTTGTGGGTGTCATCGCCCGAGTAGCCAAATACGGCTTTGTTAGGCATGGTACGGTCCAAAATTTGGTCCCACAAAATGCGGTCGTTGGCACGACGGTTGCCTTGGTTGTACACTTCCAAACCTACCAACGAAGGATAGGTTTTAAAGTTGGTAGCATGCCATCCTGGGCCATTTTTAGCGGTTTCAGAATACGAATTATTCAGATCCCAGTATTGACCAGGGTGGTTAATAATTTGCAAACCGCCCAAGGCGTAGGTGTAAGCGTACGATTCTTGCAACGATGCAAACTCTTGTCCTTGACGACCAGTAAAGAAGTCGTTGTGGTGGTTAAATTGGCCACCGGTACGTTCGTCCCAACTGTTGGTGTTGTCTTTGCTCAATTCGTTACCAGGAACGGCTAGCATGCCCAATCTTTCGGGGTCGCGGTTTTCGTAACCAGGGGTAAATTGGCTAAGCATGGTCCAAGGATAGGTGTTGTAATCGTGGTCGGTTAGCGAAAGAATCTTGTAACCGGCTTGATGGTAACGGTCTATCACATAATGGGTGGTAAAGTTATTATCGGGGTCGTTCGATTGCAAAGTGTGGGTATGGAAGTTCGATTTGTATTGGTTAATGCTAGTCCAATCAATGTCCTTGTAAGGATTAAGGATTAGATTACCGTCCGATACATTGCCTTCCAACACTTTTACGTACACCGCTTTGTGTGCTTTGGTAGTTTCGCCATTTTTGGTAATGTCCAAATAGAAACCATAAATACCGCTTTGCGCATTGCTAATGGTGTAGTACTCTTCGCCATTGTTGCCTTTGGTCATGGTAATGGCACTAGACGATGCGTTGTTGTGGTTCATGCGGTAGCTAACATCAAATCCGTTTTTGTTGGTAATTTTTACTTTAACGGTAGTGGTACCGCCCACTCTAATTACAGCAGGTTCGCCTTTAAAGTATTCCAAGTCCACTCCAGTAGCACCCCATGCGGTTTCGGTAATGGTAATTTTGTTGGTCAAATACGAGTAAACAATGGTTGCTTTTAAGCAGTTGTCCGATACGCTTGCGCTGGCTACTTCTTTTTGATCCGATCCAGAGTTTACGCTACCATAGTGTACCGATACGGTTTTGTCGTCGGTAAAGGTAAGGTTAGCGCTTACTTCAAAGTTGCTGCCTGGGGTCATAATGGTACCATTGGCTCTAAAGTAATCTCTCGATGCAGCACCTTGGGTGTAGCTGCCATCGGCAAAGATGGCCACGCGTTGCCACGAGATGGTTTTGCGCGAATTTTTAAAACCAATATCGGTAGCAGATGCGTTCAATAAGTTTCCACTACAGTTGCTTCCGTCGTTCATGTTCCAGTAGTAAGAATAGCTTTTGCTATCTACAGGAATTTCTACAACAAGCAGTTGAGCAGGAGTAGCAATTTGACCATCCTTATAGAAAGTACCTTTGGTGGTTTGGTAGTTGGTACAACTAAGGGTAGTAGTGCCTTCGCCTTTCATAAAGGTCCAAGTGGTTTGGGTGGCATCGGTAGCAGCACGATTTTCTACAGCAAAGCTACGGTCTTCTACACTGGTAAGCGATGCATCTTCGCTAATGCCTTTTAGGTACTTAAATACCACAGGGAATTGAGTGCCCCAGGTTTTGTCGTCGTGCATACCAGTGGTGCTGTTCAGTTCTTTGATATCGGTGTAACCTGCGGTTGTTAGGTAGTTAATAAAGGTAGCATTGTCTTCCCTAACATAGTCCATATCGTTTCTAGCCGATGTAAACACAAACTTGGTGTTGGTAGCAGTAGGGGTAAAGTCTTGCATGTAGGTAATTAAGTCTTCTTTGTTGTACCAGAACGATGGCGCAAACAAACCGCATGCGTTAAAAACGTTGGGGTGGTTGATGGCTGCGTAGTATGCGAACAAACCCGCTACATCGGCACCAGTAATGGTTCTGCTTTGTGCATCAACGGCATATTTTTGCTCTAATGCAGGAATAAAATCTTCTACTACACTTTCCAAGAAAGCATCTGCCTTGCCCGTGCCCATAAATTCTTCGTTTTCCCAAGGAGTAAATTCAGGCAATTGAGCATAAATAACAGCAATAATGCCAGGATTTTGTCCATCCGATTCCATGTTTTCAATAGCGGTAGCTACATCCCACGAGTCGGAATAAAGGATTCTATCGCCCATTTCGGTATCCGAACCCGCATCGCGGTAGCGCATGTGTCTGCCAAACATGTAGGTAACGGGGTAGGTGTTGTTGGCATCGTAGTTGCTGGGCAATACAATTTGAACGGGGTAGTCTTTGCCATTAATGGTGTACACTTCGGTAATGCCAACGCTTTCGTACACTTTTAGCCATTTGGCTACCACATCGGGGTTGCCAATGGTTTTACGGTTGCTTACTTCGCCGCCCGATGCCGTTTTTTCTACGTAGTCCCAGCTGGGGCCGCAAAGGTATTTGTAGCCTTCTGATGCTTTTACATCGTCGGCAGTAATACCCGCAATGGTAACGGTAAATTGGTCTTTGCCATCTACTTTAGTCATGGCCACAGCAGCTCCGGCCGACCAATTGGTTAGTTCGGGTAGTTCGCCCGTAACAAAGCATTGTTGGGTACCCGCTGGCACGTTAACCGTAAAAGTAACATCAGCCATAGCAGGGCTAAAGGCGTAAAATAACCCTGCCAACAGTAAGAGTAATGATTTTTTCATAAGCGTATGTATTAAGATCTTAACGACACAAAAAATAGACTATATATAGTCTATCAAAAGTATAGAAAAAAGTACTGATAAACAAGACTTTTCTGCAAAAAAAGCGGTGTGTCATTTTTTGTCGATGAAATGGACAAAATTTATGGGGTGCAAAAATAGACTTTTAAAAAAGTGGTTCTAGTTTTGAATTTAAACAGAAAATAATTTAACTTTGATGTTATCAATTAAAAACCCTTTAGTGTTCAGCGAGTAAGTTTAACTAAAAATAAATAATTATGAAAAAGTATGCACTTGTTTTATTGAGTTTTTTGTGTCTCGGCTTAATGGCGAACGCACAAACTGTAAAAGACATCTTTACACCCGAAGTAGTGAAACAGATGAATTCAGCCCTTCCTCAACAAATAGAAGAAGGAGTGTCACTTGACAACATCTTTATAGAAGATAACTATTTTGGAATGACTATTGGTATTGATGAAAAGGTGATGAAAATGAGCGATGTACGTAGTGAATTTTCATCGGTAAGTGGGGTAGAACTAGCCCAATTGATGTTTAGTGATGATCCTACCGTTCCAAAATTGCTAGTAATGTTAAATATTGGTTTAAAAATGGTATTTGTTTCGCAACAAACAGGCGAAAAATATATTCGTACCGTTGGTGTTCAAGATTTTGCAGCAACCTATAGTTACTAATAAATATATTTAACCATCTAGCCCAAGAGTGCGCTCTTGGTTTTTTTTATGTCACTACTTTTACCAAAGTGCGAGATTATGAAGGGTTTAGTAAAATAAACTTGCACAATTGCCGTTATGGTAGTAACTTTGCGAGTTAATTTGCGACTTTTATTGCTATGAGCCAAGAATTGCTTTGTCCAACACTACTAGGTAGTAGAGAAGAGTATGAAATTATGGCCCCTGTTGGGTCGTGGGAAAGTTTGGCAGCTGCGTTGCAAGCAGGTGCCGACTCGGTGTATTTTGGCATTGAGAAATTAAACATGCGTAGCCACTCGTCCAGCAATTTTACGCACGACGATTTGCGCGAAATTGTGTCACGATGCAACCAAAAGGGAGTTAAAACCTACCTTACCCTTAATACCGTATTGTACGATAACGACTTGGAAGCCATGCGTGCCATTGTCGATACCGCTAAAGAAGCAGGCATTAGTGCTATTATTGCCGCCGATGTGGCAGCCATGCAATACGCTTGCAGTCAGGGTGTTGAGGTGCATCTTTCTACCCAACTAAACATTGCCAACGTAGAAGCCTTGCGTTTTTACGCCCAATTTGCCGATGTAGTGGTGTTGGCGCGCGAGCTATCGCTCAATCAGGTAGCCGAAATTTACCGTGCCATCGAAGAAGAAAATATTTGCGGTAAAAACGGCAAAAAAGTACGCATCGAAATGTTCTGCCATGGTGCACTTTGCATGGCGGTGTCGGGCAAATGCTATTTAAGTTTGCACGAGTTTAACCGCAGCGCCAACCGTGGCGCTTGCATGCAAGTTTGCCGCAGAGCTTATACCGTTTTAGACAAAGAAGGCGATGTAGAATTGGACGTAGACAATGCCTATATCATGTCGCCCAAAGATTTAAAAACCATCCATTTCATCAATAAAATGATGCAATCGGGGGTACGGGTATTCAAGATAGAAGGACGCGCCCGTGGCGCCGAATATGTTAAGCATGTAGTCAGTGCTTACCGCGAAGCCATTGATAGCTGTTTAGACGGCACTTTTAGCGAAGAAAAAATTGCACAGTGGGACGATAGCTTATCGCGTGTATTCAACAGAGGTTTCTGGAACGGTTACTATTTGGGTCAACGTTTGGGCGAATGGAGTCCTCGTTACGGTTCGTCGGCCATCGAAAAGAAAATGTACATCGGAAAAATTACCAACTACTTCAAGAAAATTGGCGTGGCCGAATGTGTCCTAGAAACCCAAGATTTAAAAATTGGCGATAAAATTTTGGTAACGGGCGAAACTACTGGAGCATACGAAGATACCATTACCGAATTGCGCCTCGACTTACAACCCGTTCAGGAAGTAAAAAAAGGCGATGTGTTCTCTATCAAAACCACGGAAGCATTGCGTCGAAACGATAAACTCTTTAAAATAGTTACAACCGCATGAGAAAATTAGTAAAGGCACTTATTATTGTAGTGTGTGTAGTAGGGATATTGGTGGCCTTACCTTTTGTTGCATTGCGAGTGGTTATTCTACCATCGGTGCGTACCGAACTGTTAGAAATGGTACCCGATTACATGGATGCCGAACTAGAGATAGCCGATATGGACTATACCTTATTCAGCACTTGGCCCAATGTATCAGTAACCATAGAAGGAGTGGTGTTAAAATCAAAAGTAGTAGAGCCTGCCGAAAAACTTTTGACCATAGACAGTTTGTTTGTAAACATCAATGTCAAAGATTTTTTGCATGCAGGTAACATAAAAATTACTAAGGTACATGTACAAAAACCCCAAGTTTTTGCTAGAACCTATGCTCATGCCAACAACTGGGACATTATTGAACTATCAGAAGATACTACCGAATTTACCATTCCAGTTTACTTAGATACCTTGTGCATTGTAGACGGAAGCATTCATTATCAAAACGATACCGCCAACTACCAAGCGTCTTTACAAGCGTTGCAGTTAAATGGCAATTTGCTTTATTCTCCACAAGAAATAAAAACAGCTATTGCATTGGGCGTAGATAGCATTGTATTTAACGATGCTGCCAAAGGCAATCGTTACGCCATTCATGGTTTTTCTACCCATGCCGATGTGGCGATGTTGGGCATAAATCTGCAGCTAAAAGCACAGGTTGATGCTCCCCAAATAAACATATCAGATAGTTTATTGACCATTGCCGATAAACCCTTGCAATTGCAACTCGATGTAAATACAGACACCTTATTAGATAAAGTCGACCTAAATAATCTGTATTTCTTATTTGATAAAAACGAGATAAAGGCAAACGGTGTGGCGTTTAAATCGGACGATATGTATTATGTAGATGCCCATGCCTCAGTCAATTCGCCCCAATTAGATAAGGTGTTGGCATTAGTACCCACGCAATTGTTGCCCCCTATTGTTAGCACCATAAGATTAAGCGGTGGAACCGAAGCAGAAATTCATGCCAAAGGATATTGTGGTGGTTATAATACCCTGCCTACGCTTCGTGCAAAACTAAAATTGAACGATATTAAGTGCAGTTTTACCAACCGCAAAGAGAAAATCGATCATTTGCATTTGGTGGCCAATGCGGGTTATTTCCCCAATAACGTAGATTCTTCTTTTGTACAAATTGAAGATTTCTTGTTCCAAAGTGGTTCGTCGCACCTAAAAGTAAAGGCAGAGGGTAATTTCAAAGATCACCAAGAATATTGCGACGTACAAGTAGATGGTCGTGTTAACCTAAAAGAGTTGTACCAACTTTATCCCATCATACCCCAGGCAAATGTGCAAGGTGTTATTGATGCCAATGTAGATGCTCAGTTTTTCCTAAAAGACTTGATGGAGAAAAACATCTACAATATCAAAACACAAACCAAGGTAAATGGCGATGGTATTTTGTTAGATTTGCCTTTGTACGATTCAAGGGTATTCATTGATTCCTTGCGTGCTAGCATGCACACCAATACTGCTCAAACTTTTGGAAAACGCGTTGTTATAAACGACACCTCTCTTGTAAACGCACGCATCTCGTTCCGTGATATGAACGTACGATTTATGGAGGTGGCAAAAATAGATGTCAACCGACTTTCGTTTAGTTTCTTGGCCGACGACTTGAGTGGAAATCGTGCTCCAAAATTGCGTTTTTCTGCCTCGTGTGGAGGGTTTGATGGCGTTGTAAACGATACCCTTATTATGAAGGCCAGAAGAGCTGCTCTTTCTACCAGCGTTATGCCTAATAGAGAGCATCGCTTTGTACCTACAGGAGCCATCCGATTATTTGTCGATTCTATTATGTGGGCAACACCTAAAGCAGGCATGGCATTGGATTCTACTTTGCTAACTTTTGATGCAACACCAAGGTTTAGGAAATACAAACGAATTGGCGAAAACGGATTTGAAAAAATACCCGACTCGGAGCAACTCGTAATAAACCTAGACAGTTTGTATAAATTGTCTCAACAAGTAATCTTTAGCGACGAGGTATCCGATGCTTATTTGAAACATTTCCAAAATAAGGGTCATTTCTACCTAAAATCGTTCCGCATGCGCGATCCAAATTTCCCCTTGCGCACATCGTTACGAAACATAGATATTACCTTTAACGACGATACGGTACATTTAGACGATATGCGTGTGCGCATAGGAAGATCTAGTTTGCGTTTTAACGGTGAGTTGTATAATATGCGTAGGTATCTATTGCGTGGTAGAACGCTGCAAGGAAATCTACACCTACAATCCAAACGATTAGATTTAAATCAGTTCCTAAACGCCGCTACCAAAGCAACAAAACGTCGTCGTGTGGCCGATAGTGTACGCGCACAAGAAAATGCTTCCATAGAAAACGAAACAGACAATTGGAGCGATGAATCTACCGATATGACAGTTGATTCGCTTAATACATCGTCGCTTATTAAAATACCAAAGAACCTAGATTTGCGATTTGTGGCTAACGTAGATTCGGTATTCTTTGGAAAGATGAAATTGGCTGATTTTACGGGCAATGTAAGGGTAAAAGATCAGGTGTTAAGTATTGCCAACTTGTCTACCAGTACCCAAATTGGCAAAGCTGCCATGCACGTAAGTTATTTGTGCAAGCAACCTAAATCTGCCAATGTTTCTTTTGCGGTAAACATGGATAGCGTGCAAGTAGGAAAATTGATTGAATACATACCACAGTTAGATACCATTATGCCTATGTTGCGCTCTTTTGACGGAAGCGTAGCCTGCGAGGCCTCTGCCCATGCAGAACTAGACAAAACCATGAGCATAAAACTACCTACTATTAATGGTGGTATTTTGTTAAATGGTGATAATATGGTATTGATGGATGGCGAAACATTCTCTACCATTGCCAAAAAACTCATGTTTAGCAAAAAAACCAAAAACCTAATAGATAGTATCTCTGTAGAGATGTTGGTAAACAACAACGAGATAGAGGTATACCCCTTTATGGTTTCGATGGACAAATACCGATTAGCAGTAGGTGGTACGCAAGGCATTGATGATACCTTTGATTACCATGTAGCCATCTTAAAACCCATACGACTAGGTTTGGATGTTTATGGCAAAGACTTTGACAATATCAATTACAAATTATCGTCTGTTAAGTTTAAGGATGGTAAGACCAAAATAGATAGAAAAGGCTTTCTGCTGCGTGAAGAAGACGTAGATGTAAGAAAACTCCTTCACGAACAAGTATTAAATAAGATATTAGAAGAAAATAAGTAACAATTAAGGCGACCATCGTGGTCGCCTTAATTGTTATTCAGTTTATCGACTCACCGCATCACCGTTATCGGTCTTTGAGCCGGTCCCTGAGCTGGTCGAAGGGTTGTCGAAGGGTTACATCGCTTCCAACATGCGTTTAATAACGGTTTGAGCCGATACTACGCGGTTAGCTGCTTCGGGAATAACAATGCTGCGTTCGCTTTCAATTACATCGTCGGTAACAATCATGTTGCGGCGAACAGGTAAGCAGTGCATAAAGTAAGCATTGTCGGTAAGCGCCATTTTTTCGGTATCAACGGTCCATGCGCGGTCTTGGCACAAAATTTGGCCGTAGTGAGGGTCTTGGTAGGCCGACCAGTTTTTAGCATAAATAAAGTGAGCACCTTCAAAGGCTTTGCGTTGGTCGTATTCTACGCGTGCACCACGCACAAATTCAGGAGCTAGTTCGTAGCCCTCTGGGTGGGTAATTACAAAATCTACATCGGCCGCATTCATAAAGTCGGCAAACGAGTTAGGCACCGCTTGAGGCAGCGCACGTGGGTGAGGAGCCCAGGTCAATACTACTTTGGGTCGTTCCACTGGTTTGTATTCTTCTATGGTAATAAGGTCGGCAAAGGCTTGTAAGGGGTGGCAAGTAGCCGATTCCATGCTAAATACAGGTTTACCCGAGTATTTAATAAATTGGTTTAGAATGACTTCTTCGTAGTCAAATTGCTTGTTCTCGAAACGGGCAAAAGAGCGTACACCAATCAAATCGCAGTAGCTGCCCATAACAGGGATGGCTTCCAATAGGTGTTCGGGTTTGTCGCCGTCCATAATAACGCCGCGCTCGGTTTCCAACTTCCATGCACCAGCGTTTACATCTAGTACAATGGTGTTCATGCCCAAGTTCATGCCCGCTTTTTGGGTACTCAAACGGGTGCGCAAACTAGAGTTAAAAAATACCATCAACAGGGTTTTGTTCTTACCCATGGTGTCCCATTTAAAAGGATTGGCTTTTACTTCTAGGGCTTCTTTTACAGCCGCTTTAATATCGCCCAAATCGGCAGCGCAAGTATAGGTTCTCATATTTATTGTTTTTAATACTACGCAAAGGTACAGATATTCTTTTTAATTTCTACCAAAAATGCCAATTATCGCAAGTATGATAAAGGAAACTTTGAGCTTTTTTGCTAATGTTAGTTTGCTGTCTTTCTGATTTTTTTAGAAATCTTAAAAAAAGTTTAAGATTTATTTGTTTTTATAAAAATTGTTTTTTTATTTTGCTTTTGAAATCTTTTAACCAAATGAATTCATTATGAAAGTGGTAAAGTTGCTATTGGGAGCATTATTTATGGGTATGCTACTAGTTTCTTGCGGATCTGATAATAAAGAATCACAGAACGAAAATAAAAATAAAAAAGAAGCGCTTAACCCCATTGATTCAAAAATTGCAGACCTAAAAGTTGCTTGTAAATTGGACGATAGTGAGAAAGCGGTAGATGTACTTAAAGAAATCATGATGATGATTGTTAAAGATGAAAAGATTAGCAAGGAGCAAGAAGCGGAGTTGGCTGCAATTGGAGAGAATTGTGCATGTGTGAGCGAAGAGCAATATTCACAGGTGGTAGAAGAGGTGATGGCAGAACTTATGGAAGAAATGATAGCGGGCGATGTTGACGTTGACGATATCATTGAATATAACGATGATTCAGCAGTGGAAGATTATTACGAAGGAAACGAAGAAATTGAAGAAGATATAGAATATACAGTAGACGAGATTGACGAGAGCGAGTTGGAATACCTCTATTAATAGATTAAAAAACTTTTTAAAATCACACTATTTATTCACTTAAAATCAAATTACTATGAAAACAATTAAATTATTTGCTGGTGTTATTGCTATGACCCTTGCTTTTGCTGCATGTGGTGGAGTAGATTCAAAAATTGCAGACCTAAAAGCTGCTTGCGAAGCTGGTGAAGGCGAAAAAGCAACCGAAATTGCTATTGAATTAGCTGAGATAGAAGCAGAAGATGAAAAAGCTATTTCAGAAGAGCAAAAGGAAGAGATGCTAAAAATTCTGGTTAATTGTAACTGTCTTGATTGGGAAAAATTAAATAAGATCGAAGCAAAGAAATAATAGCAACTAAATTTTACAAAGAGGGTCCATACGGATCCTCTTTTTTTATGCACTAATTTCTAGCTATATGAAATGGCAGAGAAGCATTCGATGTCATTTTTTCTAAAAAAAATAGTAATTTCTTTGCAAAATTCTAAAAAGTGTTTAATTTTGTAGATGCAAACGTTTTAAAAATCGTATTTTTTAACAATAATAAAAGTAATTATGAAAACAGTAAAATTTTTAG
>CAJGDW010000044.1 GCA_904502115.1 Paludibacteraceae bacterium
AACGCTCCCGGTCGGGATTTACACATACAAAAACTACAAAATGTGAACTCGCTTCGCTCAAACAACACATTTTGCTTAACGTTTTTGCACATATAAATCTATTTCCGACCTCCGCTAACGGCACTCGCATTTGAATCGCCTCACCAAATCACCAAATCACCAAATCACCAAATTACCAATAAATCAATAAACCTATGACTTTTGAACAAGCAATTCAACAACTAGAAGCTCTTACTGCTAAGTTAGAAAAGGGCGATGTCGATTTGGCTCAATTGAGCGAAGAAATAAAGCGTGCACAAGAACTGATTGTCTTTTGCAAAGCACAATTGGGACAGGTGCAACAAGATGTAGAGAACTTAACTGCATCGGCCGAATAACCCCTAAAAAACCATCATTTTCTCATCTTTATTATTTTTTAATATAATAAGGTGGTATTCTCGTGTAAATAATCGTATTTTTGTGGGTTATTACGATTATTATAAACATGAAAACTTCTCCCTTTTTGGTATGCTTGGCAGGCTTTTTGTTAGCTTGTTGTGCGGTAAATGCCAAATCAGAATCGGCTCGAATTAGCGAGCAATCTATTCCTACTGCTTGGAATAACGAGGTTGATACCCTTTTTATGTATCAACAACCGTTAGAACAACAATGGTGGCTTCGTTTTGAAGATGCAACATTGAATCAACTGGTTGACGATGTTTTAAACAATAACTACGATCTAAAACAAGCGGCATACCGTGTAGCACAAGCCAAAGCGGCCATGCGTGTGGCACAAGGTGGCTTTTATCCTACTGTAAACCTTAATGCCGCTTACGATTACAACCAAAGTATTACAGTTCCAGGTGCGACTGCTCAAGTAGGGTCGTTGGGTCTTGATGTGCAATGGGAAATTGACATCATTGGTGCGGTTCGCAACCGAGCAAAATCGCAAAAGGCGGCCTACCTAGCTTCGCAAGAAGAGTACGACGGTGTCATGACAGCCATGGTGGCACAAACTGTTCAAACCTACGTGCAATTGCGGACAGCACAATTGCGTTTGCGTGTTATTGAAAACAACTTGGCAAGTCAAAAAGAAACTATGGAGATTACCGAATCTCGCTTTAAAACAGGTTTGGCGTCGGCGTTAGATGTGGCACAAGCGAAATCCATTTATTATGCCACCGAAGCACAAGTTCCTGCCATGGAAAGTCAAATTTCGGCATACATTAACCAAATGGGTATCTTGTTGGGTCAAGTGCCTTGGAGTGTAAAAGAGATGTTAGAATTGAAAGACCAAGAAGTAAACTTAACACCCGATATTTTGGTATCGGTAGGCATTCCAGCCGAAGTGTTGCGCAGACGCCCCGATGTGCGTGCTGCCGAAAAAACGATCGATTCAAAAGCAGCGATGGTGGGCGCACGTGTGGCCGACTGGTTGCCTCGTTTCTTTGTAACTGGTCAGTTTGGTTATGCATCTACCAATTTCCAAAACTTATTTGATAATGGCAATATGTACTGGCAAGTGGCTCCAGCCATGAAGTGGACCATCTTTTCGGGAACTACGCTTACGGGTAATATTCAATCGGCTCGAGCTCAGTTAGAAGAGGCCATCAATAACTACAACAATACTGTACTAACCGCTTTGCAAGAAGTGGATAATGCCATGACGCAATACCGTCACGCATCGGCAGAGGTAGTAGCAGCCGAAAAAGCCTTTGAACAAGCCAAACTAACCAAAGATTTGTCTATCGATTTGTACAAAAAAGGTTTAATCGATTTTCAAAATGTATTGGATGCGCAACGTTATTTGTTGCAATACGAAGATAATTTGGTGTCTACCCAATCGTCGGTATCGCTTGCGTTGGTACAATTGTATCGTGCATTGGGAAGCGACTGGAATCAAGAATAATCAAACATACAGAATATGAAAAAAGTACAATTTATGCTGTTTATGACCATGGCTGTTTTGCTAGGGTCTTGTTCTTCTGCTAACGAAGAAGTGAAGCAAATGCCTTTGTCGCAATTTTCGGTAGCACATCCTACAGTGCGCGATATTCAATACCAATTGGAGTTCCCTGGTTATTTACAATCAGAATTAGTAGTTGATTTATTGAGCCGTGTAGAAGGTTACTTGCAAGAGGTACGTTTTACAGCAGGTAAGTCGGTAGCAAAAGGCGATACCTTGTTTGTTATCGAACCACGTAATTACAAAAACAAAGTGGAACAAGCAGAAGCGCAGTTGCTTACCTCGCAAGCTAATTTAGCCTTGGCACAAACCACGCTTTCGCGTATGCAAGATGCTTATAGAAGCAATGCAGTAAGCGAGATTGATGTGATAGAAGCAACTACAAAAGTAGATCAATGCAAGGCGGCTGTTCAATCGGCTAAAGCGCAATTAGAAACGGCTCAAACGAACTTGTCGTATTGCTACATTTTGGCGCCAGAATCGGGTCGTGTTACCCGTAGTTTGGTAGACGAAGGTAACTACATTGCTCCTCATACCCAATTGGCAAGTTTCTACAAAGACAACGAAATGTACGTTTATTTCTCTATCGAAGCTTCTAAATTGATTTGGGCGCAAAACGAAGCCAAAAAATCCGATTCGCAAGTAAAAGGGGCCGATCAACCATTTAGTTCGGTAGAGGTAAAATTAACCGACTCGCAAGGCAACGAGCAATATTATCCAGGTCAGTTGGATTATTTGTCGCCTTCGGCTGATATCTCGACTGGTACGGTAGATATGCGCGCTGTGCTTAAAAACGACAAACACGAGTTGAACAACGGTGTGTATGTAAAAGTCACTTTCCCTTACAAAGACGTAAAAGATGCTGTCTTGATTCCTGAATCGTCTATCGGTACCGACCAATCGGGTCGCTATATTTACGTGGTAGAAAACGATACGGTACGTTATCGTTCGGTTAAGGTGGGTCAGTTGCAACGTGACAACATGCGCGAAATTGTAAAAGGTTTATCGCCCGATGAATATTATATTACACAAGCTATTACCCGCGTTCGTAACGGTCAAGCAATTAAACCCGTGGTAGAACAACCCGATACTCCTAGTTCCAAAGCCCCTGTTGCCGAAGCACCCATATCAACGGAAGAAATTTACGAAGACGAAGAAGAAGCTACTGATGCTATTGAAATATAATAAAAGGAGGTAACCGATGTCTAAGTTTTTTATTAATCGTCCCATATTTGCCTTTGTAATCTCTTTGCTGATTATATTGGCGGGCGCGGTAACCCTGTTTGGATTACCCATTTCGCTATACCCTGATATTACGCCTCCTACCGTACAGGTAACCGCATACTATCCTGGTGCCAATTCCGAGGTAATTTCGCAAACCGTGGCTGCACCCATCGAAGACAAAGTGAATGGGGTAGAGAACATGTTGTACATGAGTTCCACCTCGTCGTCGGCTGGTGTATATACCCTTACCGTAACTTTTGAGGTAGGTACTGATATCGACATGGCCACCGTGTTGGTGCAAAACCGTGTAAACCAAGCAGCTTCTAGTTTACCCAGCGAGGTAACCCGTATGGGGGTTGTTACCGAGAAAAAATCAAGTAGTATCTTGATGATGATTGGTTTAACATCCGATAACTCCGAATTGTACGATAATGTTTATTTGAGCAACTATGCATCATTGAACATTGTCGACGAGTTAAAACGTATCGAAGGGGTAGGTTCGGTGTCTACCTTTGGTGCCGATGTGTATAGCATGCGTATGTGGTTAGATCCCGAAGTGTTGCGTGTGCGTAAATTGACCCCTTCCGATGTATTAGCAGCCATTCAAGAACAAAATATTCAAGTGTCAGCTGGTAAAGTAGGTGAGTTGCCTACCTCGCACAGCGAAGCATTTCAATATACTTTGGACGTAAAAGGTCGTTTGACATCGCCCGAAGAATTTGGTAATATCATCATTCGATACGAAGATGGTGGGCGCGTATTACGCCTAAAAGATGTGGCTACCATCGAATTGGGTAGCAAAACTTATACCACCGATAGTAAAATTAATCACCAACAATCGGCTTCTATTTGTGTGTATCAGTTGCCAGGTTCTAACTCGTTGCAAGTAGCATCGGATGTGCGCGCCAAAATTGAAGAATTGTCGGAAAACTTGCCCGATGGTGTGCATGCCGAAGTGGTATTGGATACTACCGAATTTATTGAGGTATCTATCGAAGAAGTATATCATACCTTGTTCGAAGCCTTTATCTTGGTAATCATCGTTATCTTGCTTTTCTTGCAAGATTTCCGCTCAACGCTTATTCCTGCGCTTACCATTCCTGTATCGTTGATTGGTACTTTTGCGGTAATGAGCATCATGGGATTCTCTATCAATACACTAACCCTATTTGGTTTGATTCTGGCCATTGGTATTGTGGTGGACGATGCCATTCTGGTGGTGGAAAATACGTCGCGGCACATGGAAGAAAATAACCTATCGCCACGTGAGGCTACCATCAAAGCCATGGAAGAAATTACAGGCCCAATTATCGGTACGGTATTGGTGTTATTGGCGGTGTTTGTGCCAACTGCCTTTATGGGTGGTATTACCGGCGAGATGTACAAACAATTTGCGGTAACCATTGCCGTTTCTACTGCCTTTAGTGGTTTGAACGCACTTACCTTGAGTCCTGCTTTGTGTTCGCTTCTTTTGAAACCTAAAAAAGCCAACAAGAAACAATTCTTTGTTTACAAGTACTTTAACAAGTTCTTTGATAAGTTGCAAGGGGGGTATGTGTCGATTATTAAAACCTTCTTGCGTAAATCGGGTGTTATTTTGTTAACATTCTGTGGTTTGCTAGCATTGGTGGCATTTGGCTTTAAAAAATTACCATCGGCCTTTATCCCTACCGAAGACCAAGGTTACTTTATGATTTCGTGCCAATTGCAAGACGGTGCTTCGCTTTCCGAAACCATGCAAGTAATGGACAATGCCGTTTCTATATTGGACTCGATACCGGGTGTAAAAGCCAGTGTGGCTATTTCGGGTATGTCAGTGGCCGAAGGTGCGCAAATCTCTAGCAAAGGTACCATGTTCGTTATCTTAAAAGACTGGGAAGAACGTACCGAAGAGTCTCAATCCATTGGTGCTATTATTGCCCGATTCAACAAAGAAGCATCGATGAAAATACAAAATGCTACCTTGTATGCATTCCCTATGCCTGCTATTCAAGGTTTGGGTACATCGGGTGGTTTTGAATGTTATGTGCAAGACAAGGGTAGCATGGGCGTGTTGGAATTGCAACGTACAGCCGAAGATTTGGCGGCTCAGGCTAATCAGCAAGGTACGATGAAACAAGTACGTTCATCGTTCAAAGCAACCGTTCCGCAAGTATTCTTACACATCGATCGTGAACAAGTAAAACAATACAAACTAGCTATAAGCGATGTATTTAGTACTTTGTCTACGTATTTGGGATCGTCGTATGCTAACGACTTTGTGCTATTTGGTAAAGTATACCAAGTAAAAATTCAAGCAGAGAGTCAAAACCGTTCTATTGTGGACGATGTGCTTAAACTGAGTGTACGCAACAGCGAAGGTAAAATGGTGCCATTTGGTGCCTTTACAACCATCGAAAACCGTTTGGGTACCGAGGTAATTACCCGTTACAACATGTATCCTGCTGCTTACGTTTCTGGCGATGCTGCCGAAGGATTCAGTTCGGGACAAGCACAATCGTCTATGGCTAACTTGGCAAAAGAAACCATGCCTAACTCGTATGGTTTTGAATGGACCTCTATGGCCTACCAAGAACAACAAGCAGGTTCGTCAACGGTTATCATCTTTGCATTGGCATTGGTGGTGGTGTTGATGGTGTTGGCGGCACAATACGAAAGTGTCACCAGTCCTATGGCCGTTATCATGGCCGTTCCTGTAGCCTTGTTGGGTATTATTGCAGCTTGCTTTATTGCGGGTCGCCCCATGGATATTTACACGCAAATTGGTATGGTGCTGATGATTGCGTTATCGGCTAAAAATGCCATTCTGATTGTGGAATTTGCCCGCGATTATCGCAAAGAAGGCAAAAGCATTTACGATTCGTGTGTGGATGCCGGTAAGGTTCGTCTGCGTCCTATTTTGATGACCTCATTTGCCTTTATTTTGGGTGTGGTACCTTTGGTAACTGCTACCGGTGCGGGTGCCGAAAGCCGTGTTTCGTTGGGTCTTTCGGTGTTTGCGGGTATGTTAATGTCTACCATTGTGGGTACCTTCATCATTCCTAACTTCTATCAATTGTGGCAAAAAATTCAAGAAAAGTATTTTGAACGTAAAAAATAACATACAATCCATTCAGATAAGCGATTATGGCTATCCGTTGCCGGATGAACGGATAGCCAAATATCCACTTCCGCAAAGAGATTGCTCTAAATTGTTGGTGTACAGCAAAGGCAATATTGATACGCGAGTATTCAACGAGTTGCCTGCTTGTTTGCCGCCGAATGCTTGTTTGGTATTTAACAATACCAAGGTGATACAAGCGCGTTTGCAATTCTTTAAGCAAACCGGTAGTAGAATTGAAATTTTCTGCTTGGAACCCATTGTGCCTTCGGCATACGATTTGATGTTCCAACAAACCGCTACCTGTACCTGGAAATGCATGGTGGGTAACCTAAAAAAATGGAAAAGCGGGTTGCTTGAAAAAGAAGTGAATGTAAAAGGAAGTCCGTTGCATTTGCAAGCGGAACGTATTCTAACACAGGGTAATACATCGCATATTTGCTTTGCCTGGGATAGAGAAGATTGCACCTTTGCTGAGGTATTGGATGCTTTTGGCGAATTGCCCATACCACCTTATTTAAATAGGAGTACCGAAGAATCGGACAAAACTACCTATCAAACCGTTTACTCCAAAATCAAAGGTTCGGTTGCTGCACCCACCGCTGGTTTGCATTTTACCGATGCGGTATTAAACGATATCGAAAAATCGGGGTCTAAACGTTGCGAAGTTACCTTGCACGTAGGCGCTGGTACATTCCAACCCGTAAAAGCAGAGCAAATAGGCGGGCATACCATGCACACCGAAGTGATAGAGGTTAAGCGCGAAAGCATTGCCTTGTTGCAACAACAATTGGGTGCTATTGTGGCCGTAGGAACCACCTCGGTTCGTACCATCGAGAGTTTGTATTACTTAGGTTGTAGAGTTGCCTCTGGTTGTACCGATATGGTGGTAGAACAATGGGAACCCTACGAGAGTACAGCTACTTTGTCGGCCAAAGAAGCCTTGCAAGCGTTGTTAGATTATTTGGATGCACAAGGGGCATCGACGCTACACGCTAGCACCCGCATTATTATTGCGCCCGGTTATACATTTAAGTTGGTGAGTGCGCTCATTACCAATTTTCATCAACCTCATAGCACGCTGCTGTTGCTTTTGGCGGCTTTTGTGGGCGATGAGTGGCATCGCATTTACGACTATGCCTTGGCCAACGATTATCGATTTTTAAGTTACGGCGATTCGTCGCTTTTAATGCCATAATACAATGAAAAAAATAGTTTTCTTTCTTGCATTTGTTTTTTCTCTTACAGTAGCAGCGCAAAATACCACTATTAACGGTGGAATTGCTGGTAAACAATTGTATCGTTCTATCAATGTGAGCAAATTGTCTCCAACCGGTGGTATGGATTTTATTACTACGCAAGCCATATCGCCCGATGGTAAATTTGTCATTCAACTAACGGTAGCATCGCCCGATATTTACGTATTGGAATTTACCGATGGGGCCAAACTAAAACGCCATCAAATTTTGACATTAAAGGCCAACGATAACATTCAGTTGCAGTTTAATAGTACCTATCAAAATTTGCAACTTACATCGGCTACAGGATCAAACGAAGCGGTTTTTGCCCAACGTTACCAAGATTTTGCTTTGCAAGCAGAGGTGCAATCCAAAACTTTTGAACAACGCTACATGGCGGCTACTACCGATGCCGAGAAAGCGCAAATTCAAGCCGAGTTTGAACAATTCTATTTGAAATTTCAGCAAGATACCAAGCGTATGCTCTCTACCAATGCAACCTTGCTAACAGCAGGATTTATGGCATATAGCGAATTTGGCAGGGATATTGCCGTGAATAAAGATTTCTTTGCTGTTGTGTTGAAAGGATTAAAAACTACCTATGCGCAGCACTGGATTACGAAAGAAATTGATTTGCGTATGCAGCAAGCCATTGTGATAGGTAGTGTGGCACCCGAAATTGAATTGAAAGGTGTAAATGGCGAAACCATTAAGTTAAGCGATTTAAAAGGAAAATACGTATTGATTGACTTTTGGGCATCGTGGTGCGGACCTTGCCGCATGGAAAGTCCTACCTTGGTAAAAGCTTACAACCAATACAAAGACAAAAATTTTGCCATCTTAAGTGTATCGCTCGATAACAACAAAGAAAAATGGGTTGCAGCTATTCAGGCAGATGGCCTTAACTGGCCTTGGCACGGTAGTTCGTTGATGCGTTGGAATTGTCCTGTGGCTAGACGTTATTCGGTGTCGTCTATTCCTTATTCGTTGTTGGTAGATCCTAAGGGAAAAGTTATTGCCATTGGACTACGTGGCGAACAATTACTCACCAAGTTAGCCCAAGTTTTAAGCAAATAAAATACGGAAAGCTTCTTCAGCCTTCTTTACAGGAATCAATTTGATGTTGTATGCCTTGTGAGGAAGGCTGTTGTAGTTATATTCGGGCAATATCATTTGTTGAAAGCCCAGTTTTTCGGCTTCGGCAATGCGTTGCTCAATGCGGTTCACAGGGCGTATTTCGCCCGATAATCCTACCTCGCCTGTTAGGCAGGTGTGCGAGTCGATGCTCATATCTAAATTGGCCGATAAAATGGCCGAGATAACCGCTAAGTCGATGGCAGGGTCGTTGATGCGCAAACCGCCTGCAATGTTCAAAAATACGTCTTTTTGCGCCAATTTAAAGCCTGCTTTTTTCTCTAATACCGCTAGTAACATGTTTAATCGGCGTAGGTCAAATCCTGTAGCTGAACGTTGAGGTGTTCCGTAGGCAGCGGTTCCAGTAAGTGCCTGTACCTCAATTAAAAACGGACGAATACCTTCTATGGCCGATGCAATGGCAATGCCACTCATATCGTCGTTGCCTGTAAGCAATAATTCGGATGGATTGGTTACTTCGCGCAATCCGGCTTGCTGCATTTCAAATATTCCCAATTCGGACGTGTTGCCAAAACGGTTTTTGATGGCACGCAAAATGCGGTACATGTAGTGTTGGTCGCCCTCAAATTGCAGCACGGTATCTACAATGTGTTCCAAAATCTTAGGCCCTGCAATGGCGCCGTCTTTGGTAATGTGTCCTACAATAAAAACAGGAATGTTATTTTCTTTGGCAAAGCGCAGTAGCGAGGTAGCGCACTCGCGAATTTGCGACAAGCTGCCCGTAGACGATTCGGACGTTTCGGTGCAGATGGTTTGAATGGAGTCAATTACCAGGATGCTGGGTTTAATGGCCTTGGCATGTACGTAAATTTGCTCCAATACGGTTTCGCTTAAAATGTAGCAGTCTTTATTTTGAATGCCCAAACGATCGGCACGTAGTTTCAGTTGGCGGGCACTTTCTTCGCCCGATACGTATAGCACGGTTTGGCCTTGCAAATGCAACATGGTTTGCAAAATCAGGGTCGATTTGCCAATACCAGGCTCGCCGCCAATGAGTACCAACGAACCAACAACCAAACCGCCACCCAATACACGGTTTAGTTCACCGTTGCCCATGTCAATGCGTGGGTCTTCGGTGGTGTTGATGTCAACAATGGAAACAGGGCGATGTGTCTCGTTATTGTTGGTATGTACCAGGGGAGTGCTTTTGGTATTCTTTATGGCAATTTCTTCGGTGCATGTATCCCAGTTGCCGCACGATGGGCATTTGCCAAACCATTGCGAAGCGGTTCGGCCACATTCTTTGCATAGAAATACGTTTTTCGATTTTGCCATAAAAAAAGAGTTAAATAAAAAGTGTACTTCTTCGTTACGCTCACCTTCAAAATCCTCATTTACTTCAGTAAACTCCGGTTTTTCAGGCTTCGCAAGCCTTGAATTACATCTTTTTATTCAACTCTTACGAAGAAGAGGTTGTCTTTCTGTATTTTATTGTAAACGATTGGTTTTGCTATCGGGGTGGATAATGGAAGGCTTGAATGTTTTGGCCTCTTCAAAATCCATTTGAGCGTAAGCGGTAATAATTAAAATGTCGCCAGGCTGTACTTTTCTGGCAGCTGCACCGTTGGTGCAAATAATGCCACTACCACGTTCGCCTTTAATCACGTAGGTTTCAAAACGTTCGCCGTTGTTGTTGTTTACAACGTAAACTTTTTCGTTTTCAATGATGTTAGCGGCGTCCATCAAGTCTTCGTCGATGGTAATGCTGCCAATGTAGTTCAAATTGGCATCAGTTACGCTAACACGATGAATTTTTGATTTTAAAATTTCGATAATCATCCTTTGTAATGTATGTTGTCTATCAATCTAATTTTTCCGCAATATACGGCAATGCAACCTACAATAAACTCGCTGTCTTCCCAGTTTTGAACGGGTTGAAGGCTGTTTCCGTCTACTATTTCGTAGTAGTCCATACGAAATTCAGCATCGTCTTTGAATTGCTCTTCTATCCAATCAATGGTTGCACTTACACTTTTGCTGTGGACAAAGGTAGTACTTTTTGTCAATACTTCTGCAATTAAGGCTGCTTTTTTACGTTGATCGTTGGTAAGCAGGGTATTTCGGCTACTGCGTGCTAATCCACTTTCTTCGCGAATAATGGGGCAGGCAATGATTTCAATGGGGTAATTGAGTTGCTCAACCATGGCTCTGATAATGGCCACTTGTTGAAAATCTTTTTCGCCAAAGTAAGCTTTGTGGGGTTGGACCGCATCAAATAGTTTGCTAACAATTTGTGCTACACCGTTAAAGTGACCAGGACGATACTTGCCTTCCATTACGGTTTCCAAACTGCCAAAATTAAATTGACGGGTATCTTCTTCGGGGTACATTTCTTGCACGGTAGGCATAAACACTACGTCGCAACCGGCTGCTTGAAGCATGGCGCAATCGGCTTCTGGAGTGCGTGGGTAGCGTTCCAAGTCGGCTTTGTCGTTAAATTGGGTAGGGTTGACAAATACGCTGGCTACGCACAAATCGTTTTCTGCCACGCATCGTGTAATAAGCGAAATGTGTCCGTCGTGCAAAGCGCCCATAGTGGGAACAAAACCTACACTTTTAGCGGCTTTTTCTTTGATATAGGCCTGTAAATCGGCTATTTTTTCTATAATAATCATGTTGGTTTAGTTTAGGCGGTGCAAAGATACGAATATTAAAGTCAAATGTCAAAAGTTAAAAGTCAAAAGTTAAGGGTTGTAAGTCGGAAGTTGCGATTAAGCGAGAGCAGAGATTAAATTTATTTAAGCTATGCCGACAGTTGCGATTAAGTGAGTGCAGAACAAATTTATTTGTTATGCCGAACGTGAGCAACATGAGCGAAGCTAACGGGAGCAACTTATTACATGATTTTAGGCA
>CAJGDW010000045.1 GCA_904502115.1 Paludibacteraceae bacterium
CCGTTTTCAAAATAGGTTTGCGCATAGTGTCCTGTAGCAATCTTATCAAATTCGTAGCCGTATTTTTCTACAAAGCTGCCAAATTTAATCAGGCGGTTGCACATCACATCGGGGTTGGGAGTTAAACCTTTACGCACCGTTTTGAGGGCATAGTCTACTACCCTTTCCCAATATTCTTTTTGAAGCGAAACCACCTCCATTTTTAGCCCGTATTTTTTGGCCACAAATTGGGTAATTTCAATGTCTTCTTCGGCAGTACAACCCATGTAACCATTCTCATCTTCCATACCAATGCGTATGTAGAAAATGGTAGGATCATAACCCTGCTCTTTTAGTTGATGTACTACTACCGAGCTATCAACTCCGCCCGAAACCAAAGCCGCTATTTTCATTTTTTATTGGAAAAAGTTACGTTTTGCTGCATCTGTTGGACGATAAGTCGATGAATCTGCAGCCATTTTTTCAAACAATTCTTTATCGGCCGATGTTAACTTTTCTGGAATGTAAACCCCAATGTTTACCAACAAATCGCCATTGCCATAACCATTAAGCGAAGGTAAACCTTTGCCCCGTAGGCGCAACACTTTGCCTGGTTGGGTTCCTGCATCGATTTTAATTTTTACCTTACCATCGATGGTAGGAATTTCTACCGAGCCACCCAATACAGCGGTTGGCAAAGGCAACAACAAGTTGTATATGATATCGTTACCATCTCTAATTAAATCGGGATGACGTTCTTCTTCAATTAAAATAAGCAAATCACCACTTTGACCGCCGTTAGGAGCTGCGTTACCATAACCACGCATGGACAGTTGCATACCCTCTTGTACACCAGCAGGAATGTTCAGTGTAATGATTTCGTTCGAGTCAATCACACCCTCGCCATGGCATTTTTTACACTTTTGGGTGATGATTTTACCTTTACCACCGCAGTTAGGACAAACGGCTTCGGTTTGCATCATACCAAACAACGAATTGACGGTACGTACTACCCTGCCGGTACCTTTACAGTTAGGACAGGTTTCAAAATCCGATGCGCTTTCGGCGCCCGTACCGTTACAATCGGGGCAAACTACTTTTTTGCGTACTTTTATTTTCTTTTCTACGCCCGAAGCAACCTCTTGCAAGGTAAGTTTTACTTTTACGCGCAAGTTGGTACCACGTGGTGTTCCTGCCGAACGACTACGACCGCCGCCAAAGTGACCACCAAAAATGTCACCAAATTGCTCAAAGATGTCTTCCATAGAGAAGCCACCTCCGCCAAAGCCACCAAAGCCTCCAAAACCACCTGCACCAGATGCACCGCCCATGCCGGCATGACCAAATTGATCGTAGCGTTGGCGTTTTTGAGGATCGCTCAACACATCGTATGCCTCGGCCGCTTCTTTAAACATTTCTTCGGCCTTTTTATCACCTGGATTTTTATCGGGGTGATATTGAATGGCTTTTTTACGGTAAGCCTTTTTTATTTCGTCGGCAGTAGCTGTTTTGGCTACGCCAAGCACTTCGTAATAATCTCTTTTTTCTGCCATGGTTCTACTCTCCTATTCGGCTACCACTACTTTGGCATAACGAATCACTTTGTCGTGAAATGTATAACCTTTTTGGGTGCAATCTATGATTTTACCTTTTAAACTTTCGTCACCTGCAGGGAACATCGAGATAGCTTCGTGTAAATCCATGTCAAAGTTTTGATCTTTGGTTTCCATTTCTTTTACACCGTTGCTATTTAAGAAGTTCACAAACTTGTTGTGAATCATAATAATGCCTTCTTTCAAAGGCGAATCTTCTTCGGGTAGATGCGCCAATGCACGTTCAAAATCGTCAATAATGGGCAACATATCTACAAAAACACGCTCGCCGCTGTATTTAATAAGGTCGGCGCGTTCTTTTAAGGTACGTTTTTTATAGTTCTCAAACTCTGCCATTAAACGCAAGTGTTGGTCGTTCAATTTTAAAATTTTGTCCGCCAAATCTTCTGCTGCAGTTTGTTCTGCAGTTGTTTCTGTGGTTTCGGTTGCTTGAGTTTCTTCTGCTGTGTTTTCTACGTTCTTTACTTCTTGTTCTTCAGCAGGTTTGTTTTCTTTCTTCATGTCTATATTGAGTTGATTTATTCCGATACAATTACTGCAAAAACTGTGCCAAAAATAATTAAGAAGTTGACATGTCAACTTCTTAATTTGGTGAATCGGTTAGTCGACTAATCGACTAATCGGTGTTTTTGTATTTGATGAATCGTTTAGTCGTTGAATCGCACCACGGACGCACGAGCCGTGCGTCCCTACTTGCGACTTTATTCGCTTCGCTCATGAAGTCAGGCTTCGGTTCAGCATAGCCAAAATAAATTTTGTCTCTGCATTCACCTCGCACTGACTTTTGACCTTCGACTTTCGACTCTTGACCATCGCGTAGCGATTATCAACGTCTTTTTTGTTGTTGTTTCATCATTTCGCGTTGGCGCGCCAATTGTTCTTTTTGCATTTGTTCCAGACGTGCCATAAAACCCGATTTCTTTTGAGGTTTGGCCGCATTGGCTTTTAGTTTTTCCAATAATTTTTCGTCGTTTACACTCATGCGGAAAATAAAGGTTTGCAACAAAGTAAGCAAAGTAGAAATCAAATAATAGTAGCTTAAGCCCGATGCATAGTCGTTAAAGAAGAACAAGAACATGATTGGCATTAAGTACATCATCCATTTCATCATAGGCATTTGTTGTTGACCGGTATTTTGCGAATCCATGGTAATTTTGGTCGAAACAATATTGGCAATGGCCATCAGCAAACAGAACAAACTGATGTGGTTGCCATAATAGCTAGAAATAAATGGGATATGCGTATTCCAACTAACAATTGCATCGTACGACGAAAGGTCGTCTGCCCACAAGAAACCTTGTTGACGCAACTCGATAGCTGCAGGGAAGAACACAAACAAAGCAAACAAAATAGGCATTTGCAATAGCATTGGCAAACAACCACCCATTGGGCTCACCCCTACTTTACGATACAAGGCCATGGTAGCTTGTTGGCGTTCCAAAGGTTTATCTTCGGGTATTTTAGCATTGATTTTCTCTATTTCTGGACGTAAAACGCGCATTTTTGCGGTTGACATGTACGATTTGTAGGTAAATGGCAACAAAATAAGTTTTACAATCAAGGTTAATAAGAAGATAATCAAACCATAGTTATTGATAAAACTCCCCAAGAAATTAAAGATAGGAATAATTAGGTATTTGTTAACCCAACCAAAAATACCCCATCCTAGTGGAATAAGTTCTTCTAAATCCAATTGATCTTCGCTGTTTTCGATATCATCGTCCATCGATGCTAACAATTGGTAAGAGTTAGGACCAAAGAAGTATTTTAGTTTAGTAGGTTGTTTACCAGTTATATCAAATCCACACGAAGTGCTAATAGAACAATCTTTTAAGTAACCGTCGTTTTTGCTAACAAGCGATTCTACCTTAGGATTATTAAAGTAACTATCGGCAATAAGAATGCTAGAGAAGAATTGGTCTTTGCATGCAATCCATTTTACTCTACCCGATAACTCTTCGCGATCGTCTCCGTCGTTGCTTAAGTTATCTACATCATCGTCCCAGAATTTGTAGTAAACGCCCGAGTAACGTCCTTCAAATTTCTTGCTACGTTCTTGTTGACGTACACTCATTTGCCATGACAAATCTAACTCTGTCATATTTCTAGATAGGTATTGCTCCATACCATTGGCTTTTATGGTCATATCTACCATGTAACTGCCGTTGGTTAATGTATATGCAATGGTTAAATACGAATCATTATCCACAGGCAAATACATTTCTATCGCACTATCATTCAATTTTTTAGCATGAAAGAACAGTTCGTTAGATTCAACAATGCGATTGTCTGCTGTAATCAGTGTAAATTGTGTTTTGGCATCGTTTTGATCAAATAGTACAAGGGGAGTTTTATTGTATGTTGTATATCCCTTTAACTCTACCGATGAAATGATTCCACCCTTGTTGCTTAGGGTTAGTTTAATAGAATCATTCTCGATGGTGTAGAATTCTTCTTGACCTTTTGTCAATTCTGTAAATACACCATAATCAAGTTTTTGTTCTTGCTTAATAGAATCGGCGTATGCTTGTGCTTGCGATGCTTCCAAGGCTTGCACAGCAGCTTGTTCTGCTTGTACTTGTTGAATAGAATCATTGTAAGCTTGTTGTGCTTTAATTTGCTCTTCTGATGGTTGGGTATACCACGAATAGCCAACTAAAATGGCTACGATTAATATAAATCCTATGATTGTATTTTTATCCATGCTTATTTTTCAATTGCTGCTTTTACAAAGTTTACAAATAAGGGGTGAGGTTTCTCAATGCTGCTACGGTATTGTGGGTGGAATTGTACACCAATGTACCATTTTAGCGATGGAATTTCTAAAATTTCTGCCAAACCAGTTTCTGGATTTACGCCTGTAATGCGCATACCTGCTTTTTCAAAGGCATCTTTGTACGAATTGTTGAATTCGTAACGGTTACGATGACGTTCCGAAATAAGGGTTTTGCCGTAAATATCAGCTGCTTTGCTGTCTGCTAATAGTTCGCAGTCGTAAGCACCCGAGCGGATGTAACCGTCTTCTGACGAAACAACGGTTTGCGATTCAATAAGGTCGATAACGTTGTTCTTGGTTTGAGAATCCATTTCGGTAGAGTTGGCATCTTTCAATCCCAATACGTTGCGTGCAAATTCGATGGCCATGCATTGCATACCCAAAACAATACCCAAGGTAGGAATGTTGTTGTTGCGGCAGTATTCCAACGCAATAATTTTGCCTTCTACACCACGTGGACCCGAACCAGGAGCCACCAAAACAGCATCCATGCCTTTAAGGCTTTCTGCAATGTTTTCTTGGGTTAGTTGTTCGCTTTGGAACGATACCAATTTTAGCACGCGGTTGTTGTAAACAGCAGCTTGCAACAACGATTCGCTAATAGATTTGTATGCATCTTGCAATTCAACATATTTACCCACCAACGCTATTTTAACTTCTTCTTTTGCACTGTGTTTTTTGTCCAAGAAATTGTTCCATTTGGTCAAGTCAGAATTGGTTGCTTCTGGAGCAATGCCCAATTTACGTAAAATAACCGCATCCAATCCTTGTTTTTGCATACGTAGTGGCACTTCGTAAATGCAAGGAGCATCTTTACATTGAATAACAGCTTCTGGCGATACGTTGCAGAACAACGATACTTTTTTGCGCATGTCTTCTGTAATATCATGCTCGGTACGCAACACCAATACATCGGGTTGAATGCCTAGTTCTTGCAATTTCTTAACCGAATGTTGGGTTGGTTTGGTTTTCAATTCTTTCGCAGCAGCCAAATAAGGAACGTAGGTAAGGTGTACGTTGATGCAATCACCACCCAATTCCCATTTTAATTGACGCACGCTTTCCAAGAATGGCAACGATTCAATATCGCCTGCTACCCCACCAATTTCAGTAATCACGAAATCGTATTTCATTTTTTGTCCTAGCAACAAAATGTTGCGTTTAATTTCGTCGGTAATGTGAGGAATAATTTGCACGGTTTTACCCATGTATTCGCCTTTACGTTCTTTGTTAATCACATTTTGGTAAATACGACCACTGGTAAGACTGTTGTTGCGAGTTGTTTCGATCGAAGTAAAACGTTCGTAGTGACCCAAATCCAAGTCGGTAACGTGTCCGTCGGTGGTAATGTAGCATTCACCGTGTTCGTAAGGATTCAATGTACCTGGGTCTACATTCATGTAGGGGTCGAATTTTTGGTTGGTAACACTATAACCTCTTGATTGCAATAATTTGCCAATAGAGGCAGAGATAATTCCTTTTCCTAACGACGATGTTACACCGCCCGTTACGAAGATATACTTTGTTTTTCCCATTATATTGTTATTTAATTATTTAGTCTATTGGATTATTTTAGTAAGAACGAATCGACAATTTGTTGTAATTCTTCTTTGGTACGATACCCTTGTATGTATGATATTTTTTCTTTGTTGATAAAATAAAGGGTAGGCATTGCCTTGATGCCAAACAAGCGTGATAAGTCGTGCTCTTCGTCTACATTGATTTTGTATACCTTAAGTTTGCCTTTGTAGGCTTTTTGTAAGGCGGTTAGTTCTGGGTTTAACATACGGCATGGACCACACCATGACGCCCAAAAATCCAAAATAACAGGCACATCCGATTTCAACACCACTTTTTGGGTATTTTTCTCATAATCCCACACCTTTTCTAAAAATTGTGCTTTATTAATGCTCTCTTGTGCCCATAAAGAAGCAACTGAACATAAAAGTAACCCTCCTAATAAGGCGATTCTTCTGCAACTAATTTTTGCTTTATCCATGCTAATTTTTCTGTCAATTTATGATGTTCTTTTTTTAATTCTACGTATTGATTGATGTGATGGGCATATTGAACCGATTGAGCAAGAGCTTCGATACTCTTTTTACCTAACTGATAGGTATAATTCTTTTCGCCCATTAACGTAACATAGATAGGATGATTTTGGTATAATTCTATAAATCCAAGAATATCTCCTTGCGTGTTTTTATCAAAGGTTACTTTTTCCCATTGAACCCCCAAATCGGTAAACTGATAATTGTAGGCATTACCTACGGGAACTTCTTGTGTATCGGCAAAAGCATCATCAGAACTTACTTTAATAGCTACGTGATTTCTAGCTTTACCCGCATTCACACTAATGATGTTTATGTTGCCTTGCTCGGTTATCTCGCAAATTAAGGTGGTAGCAGGAGCTTGCTTGTCAAAATAAGTATGACGATATGTTTTTGGAGTTACATAAACGGTATCCAATAAAACATAATCTACCATCATGCTATCACATTGCTTTTTGGCAAGTGGAATAATGCTATCTAGGTAAGCCAAGTTACGAGCAGTCTCTTGGTATTCGATATTGTACATGAGGATGCGTGCTTGTTGACGCGTCTCAATATCGTGTTGAAATGTAGTGTGTATGCTGTCAATGAGGAGTTTTGCTGTATTGTATTCCCCTTTCGTATAGTGAGAGGTTGCTTTATCCAACAAAATTTTAGCTTTGTTGGAAACCGTGGGTGTGCATGCTATGCAACCACACATGATAAGAAGCATAAAAGCAATCCTAGTTCTCATATAATAACAACCTACAAAAGTAATATTTTTTTGTGATTTAACAGCAAATTAAGTACCTTTGTTCATTATTTTTTTTAAACAAAGACCGATATGCAATCGTACTTAAAGAATCCGTTGTTCAAAACCCTATCTACCTGTGCCGACGAATTGGGCATGGAATGTTACGTTATTGGCGGATTTGTACGTGATATATTCTTAAAAAGGCCATCGAACGATATTGATGTAGTTGTTGTAGGCAGTGGCATCACCATGGCAGAACAAGTAAAAAAAGCCTTGGGCAAGCAAGCTAATTTGGCCGTATTTAAAAACTTTGGAACCGCTCAAATCAAGTACAAAGATACCGAAATAGAATTGGTGGGTGCTCGCAGGGAATCGTATACCAGAGGTTCGCGCAAACCCATTGTAGAAGACGGCACTCTTCAAGACGACCAAAACCGTCGCGACTTTACCATCAATGCCTTGGCCATTTGCTTGAACCAAGACAGATACGGCGCTTTGTTAGATCCTTTTGGTGGAATTACCGATATTGAGAATAAAATAATTAGAACTCCGCTAGACCCCGATATTACCTTTAGCGACGACCCACTTCGGATGCTTCGATGCATACGCTTCGCAACTCAATTGCACTTTCATATAGAAGACAAAACCTACCAATCGCTTATTACCAACAAAGAGCGCATTAAGATTGTTTCTATAGAGCGTATTGTAGAAGAATTGAACAAAATTATAAAGTCGCCCAAACCTTCTATCGGGTTCATTTTACTTAAAAAAACAGGGTTGTTGGCGCTTATTTTACCCGAAATTGATGCGCTATCGGGCGTTGAAACCATCAACGGGAAAAGCCACAAAGATGTATTTTACCATACCCTAGAGGTGCTTGATAAATTAGCCACCAAAACCGATAATGTTTGGTTGCGTTGGGCTGCCCTATTCCACGATGTGGGTAAACCTGCTACCAAACGATTCGATAAAAAAATTGGTTGGACTTTCCACAATCACAACTACATTGGCGAACGCATGTTAACGCATATCTTTAAGCGATTAAAATTGCCCATGGGCGAGCAAATGCGTTACGTACAAAAAATAGTTACCTTGCACATGCGTCCCATTGCGTTGGTAGAAGAAGAAATTACCGATTCGGCTGTTCGTCGATTGTTGTTTGAAGCAGGCGATGATATAGACGATTTAATGATACTTTGCGAGGCAGATATTACTTCTAAAAACGAAGCCAAAGCACAAAGACACTTGCAAAACTTGCAAATTGTGCGTCAAAAACTCAAAGATATTGAGCAAAAAGACCACGTGCGCAATTTCCAACCACCCATTGATGGCAAAGAAATTATGGAGCTGTTTAACCTGCCTCCTTGTGCCGAAGTGGGAACCCTTAAAACAGCCATTAAAGACGCTATTCTAGACGGCATTATCCCTAACGAATACGATGCCGCCTACTCCTTTATGATGCAGAAAGCCAAAGAAATGGGACTCTCCTAATCGGTCCCTGAGCTTGTCGACGTGTTGTTGACCGATAGGGAAAAAGGGCCGATATAGTTAGGAGTTAGGAGTGAGGAGTTAGGAGTTTTGTTTAATCGCGAAATCGTTAAATTGCCTAAACGAATAATTTTGCACAAACCTTCAACGATTACACGATTCATCGTGAGCGCAGCGAACAAATCAACGATTACACGTGACAACTTATTCAAAATTAAAGGTAATGGACAGCACGCGCGAGGTAAGTTTCTCTACGGCTCGGGTGTAAGGTTCGTAGGCAGTTCCCTCTATTTCGGGGTGTGTCTGATTCAACTGATCCAATAAACCAAATCCAAATTTAATTTCTGGACACAACTTAAAGTATTCGGTATAAATGTTCATACCAATACCAAAAGAAATTTGAACGTCTACCGGATTCAGCAAAATAGGATCTTCGGGATTCAAATACACATTAAATTGTGGTCCACCCCCTACAATAATGTATGGACGCACATTTCCGTACCTTCTGGCACTGTATTTCAAGTAAAAAGGCACATCAATGGTAGTGGTTTGAATGGGAATGGTAGTTGTTTTTTCGGGAATCATTACACCATCTGGTGTATAGCAAGTATAGCTAACATTGCGTTGTCCCAACCCCAAAGTAGGTGTAAAACGCAAGTTTAGGTACTCTACCAAGCGTAAATCGACAATCATACCCACGGCAAATTCAGGAGCAAGACCAGCCGATGCAGAATACCAAGTATTTCCGTCCTTGTCTACCCAATTGGTATTGGGCGCAGTGGTAAAATCGGCTAGGTTCATACCCAATATAAAGCCAAAATGCCAACGTTTATTATCTACCTGTGGCAAACGTTGAATAATATTTTGCTCGTATTGAGCCATGGTGGGCAAAATGCTTGCCACCAACAATGTGAGTATGATAAAAAGTTTTTTCAAGGGAATGCGTTCTTTTGTATAGATAGAACGAAAAAACCGCTCAATTATTTTGCTTTTAATTTAATTTAGCAATTAAATCGGCCAATGAGCATTTTTCTTGGGTTCCTTCTTTCATGTTTTTGAGCGTTACCACATTTTCTTGCATTTCGCTCTCCCCTACAATGGCTACGTATGCAAAACCACGGTCGTTGGCATATTGCATTTGTTTTTTGAATTTAGCATTGTCTGGGTATATTTCGCTAGCAATACCTGCTTTGCGCAAGGCATTTACCCAAGGTAGCGCAAACATTTTTTCGTTTTCGCCAAAGTGCAAGAACATAATTTTGCTGCCTTGTGTGCTATCGGCAGGATACAAGTTCAATTGGTTTAGCACATCGTAAATACGGTCGGCACCAAACGAGATACCTACACCCGATACGCCGTCCATGCCAAACACACCGGTTAGGTTGTCGTAACGACCACCGCCTGTAATGCTACCAATTACTACATCCAAAGCTTTTACCTCAATAATGGTACCGGTATAGTAGTTCAAGCCACGTGCCAAGGTCAAATCCAATTCCAATTGTGCACGCAAAGCATCGTTTTTCAACAAGCCAAACAAGGTTTCAACCTCTTCTACCCCTTTCATACCAACTTCAGAGGCAGCTAGAATGGTTTTCAACGAAGCCAATTTTTCTTCGTTGTTGCCCGATAAAGCCAAAATAGGTTGCAATTTTTCAATGGCATCGGCCGACAAACCTTTATCTGCCAATTCGGCATTTACTTTTTCCAAACCAATTTTATCCAGCTTGTCAATGGCAACGGTAATGTCTACCATTCTTTCGGGTTCACCCACCACTTCTGCCATACCCGCCAAAATTTTGCGGTTGTTGATTTTGATGCAAACCCTAATGCCAAAGCGAGCAAACACCTCGTCGATAATTTGCACCAACTCCATTTCGTTGATAAGCGAATCGCTGCCTACAATATCGGCATCGCATTGATAAAATTCACGATAACGGCCTTTTTGAGGACGGTCGGCACGCCATACAGGTTGAATTTGGAAACGTTTAAAAGGGAATTTAATTTGATCGCGGTATTGTACCACAAAACGAGCAAAAGGTACGGTTAAGTCGTAACGCAATCCTTTTTCAGACAGGTGCGATACCGCTTTGTTGCTGTTTCGGTTGCTCCAATCCTCGTCGGTCATACCGCTCAAGAAATCGCCAGAATTCAATATCTTAAACAACAATTTATCGCCCTCGTCGCCGTATTTGCCCATTAAGGTAGATAAATTTTCCATGGCTGGGGTTTCAATTTGTCTGAAACCGTACAAAGCATACACGTCTTTAATTGTATTAAAGATGTAGTTGCGTTTAGCCATTTCTTCGGGCGAAAAGTCGCGCGTTCCTTTGGGTATAGAAGGTTTTGTTGCCATAAATAGAGAATTCGTTTATTAAGAGCGCAAAATTATAAAATTATCGGTACATTTGCAAAAGTTATTATGAATTGACTAATCGACTAATCGACTAATCGGTAATTAGATGTTTAGTCGTTGAGTCGTTTAGGCGTTTAGGCGATTCGATGAAAAGACATCGTGATTGAGCGGAGATACATTTTTGCGTATGACGAGCGTTAAGAAAATGCGTTAAGAAGCGAAGCGGACATCGCATTTTTAGCGAGGAAAAGCAAAAATGCCGCGA
>CAJGDW010000046.1 GCA_904502115.1 Paludibacteraceae bacterium
CGATTATTCGGGCTACGCCCTCATGAAGTTTGGCATCGGCTTAGCATAGCCAAAGTAAACTTTGTCTCTGCATTCGCCTCGCACAAACTTTAACCGATTTGTCAACTACTATTATTTTACCATCACTTTCAAGGTAGTTGCTTCTACCGATACCAAGTAGATACCAGCATTGTCAACAGGAATAATGGTTTCAGTACCGCTAGCAACGATTTTGCCGTCCAAACTACGAACAATAATTTGTTTGCCGTTGGTATTGTTTACAAAGATAACGCGATCATTAGTATAAACTTCTATGTTATCAGTATCTTCTACATCTTCTACCGAAACGGTGCCAGAATCGTCGTTATCATCTTCTACATCAGCTTCGCCTTTAACGCCGCTCATGTTGTAGATTTTTCTGTTTTCTGCAACAAAGTCGTCGGTTTGCAAACTACCATAGTTAAAGATGATACCCCATTCGCTAGGTTGACCAATGGTGGTATCGAAGGTGAATTTGCACAAACCATTGCCTATATCGGTACATGCTTTACCTGGCCAAGCACCGTTAGGTTCGCCAGCACCATCGTTGTACCATACATAGCAATAAGTGGTGCCCCAACCATCTGGTTTTTCAAAGAATACAGTTTGTTCTTCTGGGGTTACACTAGGTTGTTCTGGTTCTACAGAGCCACCAGTATTGCCACCTTCATTGCCACCGCCAGTTTCAGAACCAGCACCTTCGCCAGCTTCACAATCACCTTCGGCAATGGTTTTAGTAACGGTACCAGAACTGTTGTACATAGCACTTAGTTTTAAATCAGAAAGGTCACTCGTTTGGTTACCACTGCCATCGTTAAAGATAAAGTTGTAACCACTATAATCGCCGTTAAAGGTGATCTTATAGTTATTTGCACCTAAATTAACCATAGCACTACCAGGCCATTCGCCCATAGGTTTATTTCCTTTAGCATCCCAAATATAGCAGTTTACAATACCGCCCCAACCTGCTGGTTTTTGGAAGAATACGCATTTTTCGCCAGGAGCCACACATGGATCGATAGCAATTTCTGGTTCTTGCGAACCTGCAGAGCCACCGTTGTTAGCCGAGCCCTCTTCTTGTTTGCCATCGTAAGAAGGTTGGGTATTTACTACCGATTTAGGACCATAAATGTATTTACCGTCTTTACCAACTTTGCCACTAACGCTATTTTTGTCAGTTTGTAATACGTAAACACGTAAGTTACCTTTACCCGAGCAAGTAGCCGTTAATTTACCATCGCTAACGGTTTTTACATCGCCAGTAACTACATCAATATAGGTACCATTTAAGATATTGCTAAAGGTAGCACCACCGCTAATGGTTACTAAACAGTAAGAATCGGTAGTAGCATCTTTATAACGACGTTTAAAGGCAAATGTACCATTACAACCGTCGGTGCTATATTGACCTTTACGCAATGCTGGAACCGCCATACGAATTTGGTTTAGGCGTTGGAAGTGAAGGGCCAAAGGATGGTTCAAGGTAGCATTGGCATTACCACTTGCGCTGTAATCGGCAAAGTCGGTAACATTGATATCGCCTGTAATATAACCACCATAATAAGCACGACCTGTAGCAGATAGAGGACCATCAGGACCTTTATCAATAGGCGCACCTTTTTTAAATTGGATTTCGGAACCGTAGTAAATACAAGGAATACCACGGAAGGTAAACATCAACGATGCATTTTCTGCCCAAACATCTTCATCTTGGTTGAAACGTACGCTTTCTGGCGCACCGTCGGGAGCATAGTCGTGAGAGTCTACGTAAACAACGTTATAGGTAGCGTCGTTGTAGTATTTGTCACCGTATTTAACGCCGAATGCTTCTTGAGCAGTACGGAAGTTCCAGTGCATGGGGAAGTCGATAACGCTAAAGTTATTCCATTTAGAATAATCGGGAGTATGGTAGTTGTTACCATTCAAAAATGCGTTGTTAGAGTTAGGCAAATTGCTTTCGCCTGCATAATCGGTAGCGGATTTTTCTACCGAGCTCATGTTGGTGTGGTTGCCCAATTCACCTTCTTTTACTACAATGTTGTTCCAAGATGTTTCGCTGGTATCCCAAGCATAATCCTTAGTTTCTTTCCAAGTATAGAAATAAGGAGAAGCATATTGGGTATTACGATACGTTACGTTACGTTCACGAGCACAAACCTCACCATACATAAAGAATGGTCCACCGTTGCGTTTAGCCTTGTATTGTTCTGCTAACGCAGTAAATTGAGGCAAGAATGCTTTGTTAAAGGTCAAACGTGAGATGTGACCAGATGTATCAATACGGAAGCCATCCACACCCATTGCAATGAATTTACCATAGCATTCTACTAAATAATTAGTCACAGCTGGGTTTTCTGTATTTAAGTCCACGCAGTCACCTGCAATTTGACCATGCCAACGCGTATGATTATCCCAGTTAAAGTGAGCGTAGTGGTGCCAATAATTGTTTACATCATTGTTTTGACCTAGTGTATTCTTCATCTGTGTTAGACGAGAATCATATTGTGCACCTGGTTTAATAGACAAATAATTATCAGGTAATTTTCCGCCATCCTTTTTGGTGTAAGGAATCATACAAGCGTTAATGTCGGCTTGTTTGGTAATGGTAGTATCGCGGGTAAACAATTTGCACAAATTAGTTTCACCAAAGTTACCCGTGTGGTTCAATACAATGTCCAAGATAATTTTCATACCTTTTGCGTGAGCCGCATTGATGAGTTCTTGGAAACCAACACCGTTTGATTCATAACGGTGGTCTACTTTGCTAAAATCGTGGGCGTGGTAGCCATGATAGTCGTAACCCGAAGCATTTTCTACAATAGGAGTAATCCACACTGCAGTAAAGCCCAAAGCTTTGATGTAGTCCAATCTTTCAATTAGACCTTTAAAGTCGCCACGCCAAGGAGGATCGTTTTGGTTGGCAGACTGGTTGTCCCAACACTGTGTGTTGTTGGATTCATCTCCGTCAAAGAAACGAGTCGTCATTACGAAGTAAATGGACTCATCGCGGAAATCCGAGCGAGTGTTTTTAAAAACATCGCCGTAGTTACTTGCTAGAGCTACTATGGCATTGCCAAACAGCATGATAGCCAGCAACAAGTAATTTTGCAATTTTTTCATAAGTAAATAATTTAGGTAATGTTTGAATAATTTTGGAAAGTCAAAATTGCCCAAAATTAAACTAAAATTTAAAAAAAGACCGCTTTTAATACATTAAAAAAACAAAAAATCAATAAAATACCGCTTTTGATACGTTAAAACTACCTTTTTTTTGAAGAACTATTTTGTTGAAAATCTATTCCTATTTTATTAGGTATAACTCGAAGATATTTTTTACCTTTGCGCATTATTGAACGATAATGCTAAAAAACTGCGTGTTTTTATAAGAAATGGCTAAAAAAAAATCAAAATTCAACATAAAAATAGACTGGGCACAACTCGTTGTGTATATAAAAAGTGAAAAATTCCGGGTTATTTCCGGTATTTTACTACTACTATCCAGTTTCTTTGTATTTATATCGCTCATTTCTTTTGTATTCTCTGGCAATAACGATTACAACCTCTTGAATCATACCATAGAGGAATTAAATGCAGAACAAACGGGTTTTACCAATGCAGGCAGTTCGCTTGGAGCAAAAATTTCCAATCTCTTTATCAATAAATGGTTTGGTATTGCTACCTTGTTGTGGCCCATATTTAGTACAGTAGTTGCTGTGCGTTTATTGCATCCTGGTTTGCGTTTTTCGTTAACTAAATGGTTTATATCTACTCTTTTCTTTACCATTTGGTTCTCTGTATTTTTCGCATTAGCAATGCCTGTTGTCGATTCAATTGCCTATTTGCAATTTGGCGGTGACCATGGTATGTATTTTGTACAATATGGCACACAATCCATTGGTACACTAGGCATTATTCTTCTTCTTGTAGCATCGCTTATTGTTTATTGTATTGTTGGTTTTGTCAATGTTTACTATCGCATCGTAGCCTTTTTTGCCAAATTATTTAAACGCAAAGAAAAGTCACCTACTGATACAGAAAACAATGAGGCCGATTTAACATCGAATAGCGAAGAAGACGATGACGATATTCTGCTTGTAGATCCAACGGAATTCGAAGCACCATCTGATGAAGAATCAATGGAGAAACCAATTGAGGAATCTGTTACCGATGATATTCCGGAAGTAAAAAATGAACCCATGGTAGAAATGCCAGATGATGTTCCTTTTGAGGTAACCAATGCACCAGAACCTACCCAACCAAAAACCAACGAAGTAGTCTTTGAGGTGGTTAAAGGCGAAGATGCCGGCTCTGAATTGGTAGAACAATACGGTCAGTACGACCCTACTTTGGATTTGCCTCACTACAAATTCCCTACCTTCGATTTGCTCAAGAAATTTGATACCACTGCCAAAATAGATGCAGAAGAACAACAAGCCAACAAAGAGCGCATTATCAGAACGCTTCAAAATTACGGCATTGGCATCAAAGAAATCAAAGCAACCGTTGGTCCAACCATTACTTTGTACGAAATTGTACCTGCCGATGGTATTCGTATTTCGCGCATCCGTAACTTGGGCGACGATATTGCCCTAAGCTTATCGGCCATTGGCATCCGTATCATTGCCCCTATTCCAGGCAAAGGAACCATTGGTATCGAGGTGCCCAACAAGCACGCGCAAATTGTGCCCATGCAATCGCTTTTGGCATCGAAAAAATACCAAGAAACTACCTTCGATTTGCCTATCGCCATTGGTAAAACCATTACCGACGAGGTGTTTATGGTAGACTTGGCCAAACTGCCTCACCTATTAGTAGCGGGTGCTACAGGTCAAGGAAAGTCCGTTGGGCTCAATGCGATTGTTACTTCTTTGCTTTATAAAAAGCATCCTTCGCAACTAAAACTCATCTTGGTAGACCCTAAAAAAGTTGAGTTTAGTATCTATAGCGGACTAGAAAAACACTTCTTGGCAAAACTGCCCGAGAACGAGGATGCCATTATTACCGATGTTAATAAGGTAGTACAAACACTTAACTCGGTATGTAAAGAAATGGACGACCGCAACGACCTATTTAAAAAGGCACACGTTCGTAACATCAAAGAATACAACGAAAAGTTTGTTAACCGCAAACTCAACCCCGAAAACGGACACCGCTACTTACCTTATATAGTAGTTATCATCGACGAGTTTGCCGACCTTATTATGACAGCAGGCAAAGAGGTAGAAATGCCCATTGCTCGTATTGCCCAATTGGCACGTGCAGCCGGTATTCACGCTATCATTGCTACCCAACGTCCTGCAGCCAATATCATCACCGGTAACATCAAAGCCAACTTCCCTGGACGTATGGCTTTCCGTGTGGCATCGCAAATTGACTCACGTACCATTTTGGACGCACCTGGTGCTAACCAACTAATTGGTAGAGGCGACTTGTTGTTCCTACAAGGCAGCGATTTGGTGCGTGTACAATGCGCCTTTATCGATACCCCAGAAATTGAACAAATTTGTTCGTACATTGGCGAACAACAAGGATATCCACAACCCTTTGCCCTACCCGAGGTAGAAATGAGCACAGGCGATACCGATATGAAAGGTGTTGACATGACCAAACGCGACCCTATGTTTGAAGAAGTGGCCCGTATGGTAGTGCTTAGTCAGTCGGGTTCTACCTCTATGATTCAACGCAAATTCTCTATTGGTTTTAACCGCGCAGGTCGTATTATGGACCAATTAGAAGCTGCAGGCATTGTAGGCGGTGCAGATGGCAGTAAATCGCGCCAAGTATTGGTACAAGACGAAATTCAACTAGAAAGATTATTAGAAACTTTATAAATATCCACAATTTATGAAAAGAGACAACGTCATTTTTGACATCATCGACAGAGAACGTCAACGTCAATTAAAAGGTATTGAGTTGATTGCTTCAGAAAACTTTGTTAGCGACCAAGTAATGGAAGCTATGGGTTCTTGCTTAACCAACAAGTATGCCGAAGGCTATCCTGGCAAACGCTATTATGGTGGTTGCGAAGTAGTAGACGAAAGCGAACAATTGGCTATCGACCGCCTAAAAGAAATTTTTGGCGCTTGCTGGGCAAACGTACAACCCCACTCGGGTGCACAAGCCAATGCTGCTGTATTTTTGGCAGTTTTGAATCCTGGCGACAAATTTATGGGTCTTAACTTGGCTCATGGTGGTCACCTTTCGCACGGTTCGTTGGTAAACTCATCGGGTATTATCTATACACCATGCGAATACAACTTAAACGAAGCTACCGGTCGTGTTGATTATGATCAAATGGAAGAAGTTGCTTTGCGCGAAAAACCAAAAATGATTATTGGTGGTGGCTCTGCTTACTCTCGCGAATGGGATTACAAACGCATGCGCGAAATTGCCGACAAAGTAGGTGCTATTTTATTAGTAGACATGGCTCACCCAGCAGGTTTGATTGCTGCAGGTTTGTTGGATAACCCACTTAAATATGCTCACATCGTAACCTCTACCACCCACAAAACCTTGCGTGGACCTCGTGGTGGCGTTATCATGATGGGTCAAGACTTCCCTAACCCTAAAGGCGTAAAAACTCCTAAAGGCGAAGTGAAAATGATGTCGGCTTGCTTGGATTCTGCCGTATTCCCTGGCATCCAAGGTGGTCCACTAGAACACGTTATTGCTGCTAAAGCCGTTGCATTTGGCGAATGCTTGCAACCCGAATACAAAGAATACCAAATTCAAGTACAAAAAAATGCTGCTAAATTGGCCGAAGAGTTGATGAAACGTGGCTTTAAAATTGTATCGGACGGTACCGACAACCACTCTATGTTGGTAGACTTGCGCACCAAATACCCAGAATTGACGGGTAAAGTGGCAGAAAAAGCGTTGGTAGCAGCCGATATTACTTGTAACAAAAACATGGTTCCATTCGATTCTCGTTCTGCATTCCAAACATCGGGTATTCGTTTGGGTACACCTGCTATTACTACTCGTGGTGCTAAAGAAGACTTGATGGTGGTAATTGCCGAAATGATTGAAGAAGTATTATCGAACGCAGAAAACGAAGAAGTAATTGCTAACGTTCGTGCTCGCGTAAACGACATTATGAAAGATTATCCTCTATTTGCTTACTAATAAAATCAAAACAATATGAATACTCCTGCTCCATTTAAAGTATTTTCGGGTACTAAATCGAGATATATGGCCGAAAAAGTATGCGAAAAATTGGGTTGCCCATTGGGTAATATGAACATCCAATATTTTGCAGACGGTGAATTTGTAGTATCGTACGAAGAATCGATTCGCGGTTGCGAAGTTTACTTGGTACAATCTACTTTCCCTAACTCAGATAACTTGCTAGAACTATTGTTGATGATTGATGCTGCTAAACGTGCATCGGCTCGCAAAGTAATTCCTGTTATCCCCTACTTTGGTTGGGCTCGCCAAGACCGCAAAGACAAACCACGTGTATCTATTGGTGCTAAATTGATTGCCGATTTGTTGACTACTGCTGGCATTGACCGCATTATTACCTTAGACTTGCACGCAGACCAAATTCAAGGCTTCTTTGATTGCCCTGTAGACCATTTGTTGGCATCGTCTATTTTCTTGCCTTACATCCAATCGATGAAACTAGAAGACTTGGTAATTGCATCGCCCGACGTAGGTGGTTCTAAACGTGCTAGCTCTTACGCTAAATACTTAGGTGTAGATTTGGTTCTTTGCCACAAACAACGCGCTAAAGCCAACGTAGTTGAATCGATGAAAATTATTGGCGACGTTCAAGGCAAAAACGTTATTATTTTGGACGATATGGTAGACACCGCAGGTACCATTACCAAAGCTGCCGACTTGATGATTGAAAACGGTGCCCTTTCGGTACACGCATTTGCATCGCACGGTGTGCTTTCAGACCCTGCTACCGAACGCATCGAAAAATCGAAACTAACCGCTATTTACTTTACCGATTCAATTCCTTTGAAAAAAGAAAGCGAAAAAATCAAAGTATTGAGCGTTGCCGACTTGATTGCTAATACCATTATCAACGTCAACACCAATAAATCAATTAGCTCTAGCTACCTTGTATAATAAATAAGTTAGGAGTTAGGAATTAGGAGTTAGGAGTTAATTGCATTTGGCAGATTCCCAACTCCTCACTCCTCACTCATAACTCCTCACTTTTGAAAAATGGCTCGTAAAAAACCGCTTCCTATATTAGAAGATGTTCTTATTACCGATGTAGCGGCCGAGGGTAAAGCTTTGGCTCGTTACAACGATATGGTTGTATTTGTTCCTTTTGCTGTACCTGGAGATATTGTGGATATCCAGCTAAGCAAAAAGAAAAAAAGTTATGCAGAAGGCAAGGTAATTGCTTATAAAAAGTACTCTGAGGTACGCCAAGAACCTATCTGTTCGCAATTTGGTACCTGTGGAGGCTGTAAATGGCAACACCTACCCTACAGCGAACAACTTAAATACAAACAACAACAGGTAGAAGACAACTTAACCCGTATTGGAAAAATAGAACTACCTGCTATTCAACCTATTTTGGGTTCAAAAGAAACCGTAGGTTATCGTAATAAGTTAGAATTTACCTTTTCTAATAAGGCGTGGTTAACTTACGAGGCATTAAAAACGGTCGATCCAACTGTACCCCGTAATGCGGTTGGTTTTCATATTCCTGGCTATTTCGATAAGGTATTGCACATTGATAAATGCCATTTGCAAGACGATATTACCAATCAAATTAGAAACAGCGTACACACCTATTGCCAAGAAAACGGTATTTCGTACTTTGATTTACGCGCACAGCAAGGTATGATGCGTACGTTAATTGTACGCAATGCTATGACTACCAATCAATTAATGGTTATTGTGGTATTTGCCGAAAAAGACGAAGCCATTTGGGAAGGTGTATTGAACCACATTGCTACCCACTTCCCACAAATTACCTCGTTGCTGTACATTTTAAACCAAAAATGCAACGATACCATTGGCGATCAAGAAGTAATGGTGTACAAAGGCGACGACCACATTATAGAAACCATGGAAGACCTTAAATTTAAGGTCGGTCCTAAATCGTTCTATCAAACCAATACGCATCAAGCTTACGAGTTATATAGCGTAACACGCAATTTTGCGGGATTAACGGGCAACGAATTGGTGTACGACTTGTACACGGGTACTGGCACCATCGCCAATTTTGTGGCTAAAAAAGCGCGCCAAGTAATTGGTATTGAATATGTTCCAGAAGCCATAGAAGATGCTAAAGTAAATGCAGCATTGAATGGGTTAGACAACCTGCTTTTTTATGCTGGCGATATGAAAAACATCTTAACCAATGATTTCATTGCTGAGCATGGCAAACCCGATGTGATCATTACCGACCCACCTCGTGCTGGTATGCACGAAGATGTGATCAAGGTAATTTTGAATGCAGCCCCCCAAAAAATAGTGTACGTTAGCTGTAACCCTGCCACCCAAGCACGCGACCTTGCCCTACTCGATGTTCAATACAAGGTAGAAGCCGTTCAACCCGTGGATATGTTCCCACATACGCATCACGTAGAAAATGTGGTATTGTTAGTGAGGAGGTAGGAGTTAGGAGTTAGGAGTTAGGAATCACGCATTCAAACCTGTTTAATTTCGCCTTATTCGCACTGACTTTATTCGGGCTTCGCTCATAAGTCAGGCGGCACGGACGCACGAGCCGTGCGTCCCTACTGCTCTCGCTTACTCGCAACTTTTGACTTTCGACCTTCGATTTATATGTTAGCAAATTGTAAAATAAACTTGGGATTGCACATTGTAAGCAAACGTGCAGATGGTTATCACAACATTGAAACCATATTCTACCCCATTCCATTGGCCGATGAAGTAATCATTGAGCCTGCCGATACGTTGCAATTGCACGAAGAAGGTATCCTTGTGGGCGAGGATATGGAAAAAAACTTGGTTATTAAAGCGTATCGCCTATTAGAAAAAGATTTTCATCTTCCCCCTGTTAGCATTACCCTTACCAAACACGTTCCCTTTGGAGCAGGTTTAGGTGGAGGTTCGTCGGATGCCTCGCATACTTTACTACAACTAAACGATTTATTTCAACTAAACTTAAGTAAAGAACAGTTGGCTGTATATGCAGCAAAATTAGGAGCCGACTGTGCTTTCTTTGTTTACAACACACCCATGATGGCTACGGGCATCGGAACAGACTTTTCGCCCGTAGAATTATCGCTTAAAGGATATTATTTAGCATTGGTAAAACCCAATGTATTTGTCTCTACTGCAGATGCTTATCGTCGCGTCACCCCTTGCGAACCTACATTTTCTTTGCAAAATTTGACCACCACTCCTATAAGTGAGTGGAAAAACGTGCTGGTAAACCAGTTTGAGTTAAGTGTTTTTGCACAGTTCCCTTTAATTGCCGATGTAAAACAACGCTTGTACGATGCGGGCGCTATTTATGCCAGCATGTCAGGTTCGGGTTCGTCGGTTTTTGGTATCTTCAAAGAAAAACCTACCCTTCCCACCTACCCCGACTGCGAGGCGCAGTTTGTGATGGAGTTGCTGTAAAATTGGTGATGCGGTGAGGGTTTTTTTATTGACGAATCGACTAATCGACGAATCGGTGAATCGGTGAGGCGGTGATTCTATATCGGTGGCTGAGCCTGTCGAAGCCCCCGATATAGACCGAGTAATCAATTCAATTCGGTCACTGAGCTTGTCGAAGTGCCCGAATTGAGGTTTAGGCGATTCAATCTGACGACATTTGGTGGAGGTCGGAAAAAGATTTATATGTGCAAAAACGTTAAGCAAAATGTGTTGTTTGAGCGAAGCGAGTTCACATTTTGTAGTTTTTGTATGTGTAAATCCCGACCGGAAAC